>CBDUNJ010000050.1:0-3678 GCA_965368565.1 uncultured bacterium | reverse complement strand
GTTGCTGTTTGATCCGCCACTTTTGTTACCGCCACCAGGGTTGCTGTTTGATCCGCCACTTTTGTTTTGTTCATCGATCCCTTTTTTGAACGCACTAGTGAAGTCATCTTTTTCTTTTTTCTTTTCACCACTCTTCTTTGCTGCTTCGAGACGATTTATTTCGTCTTCAATCACCTCTCCTCCATGTCGTCGAGCATCTTCTAAAATTTTCAGTTGGGTCTTAAGGCGCGCTGCTTCACTGTTCAACCTAATCCTTTCTGAGCCAGCATTTTTATCAGAAGGCTTCATGTTCTCAATGTCGTCCTCGGTTTTTTTAATTTGTTTTTCTAGTTTGGTTATTGCTTGAGGTAGTGTCTGTGTATTTTCTGTGATTCCCTTAACTATTTGCTCAAAATCTTCAAGGTTTTGTTTGGTGCTGACTAACAACATTTTATCTCGTTCTTGAACAGCAGATCCTTCTGCGCTTTCAAGTCCTTGTTTGCGTCCACGTACTGCACCAGCGCCACCAGTCATATATGTCCATATACCCCCAAGACGAGAATCAAACTCGTGGCGGGCAATTCTGGATCTAGAATCTTGAATTTCTGCTTCGCGTTGCGCATTGATGGAGAAGAATGTTTTTTGTGCTGCATCAAGTTCTGTTTGTGCTTGTTTGCGTTCTTCAGTTGTCTGTGCCTGAGCATAAGCACTTTTCTTATTTCTCAAAACACTTTGTGCCTCCTCAAACTGATTTTGTGTGAACTCTGTTGCAACACCAACCTTCTTTATTCTGTCTTGATTTTCTTTTTTCTTTTTCTTTTCTGCTGCCTCTTGTCTGTCTATGAAGCCACCTGTGCCACCCTTACCAAGGTCAATTCCTACAGGTTTATTTTTGAGAACATTAAGATTTCGTGCATCAAAGCTACTGGTGCCAAGTGCTCTACCACCTCTAAGAGCAAGTCGTGCGGCACCAGAACCCTCAGCCTCTTTTTGTTTAAGAAAGCGTGTTGCTCCAGTTTTATCAGCGGTAAATGCACCGACTCGTGCGGTTTGTCGTCCAGCAAGTGCGGCGGTTCCAAATGCAAGTCTCCCACTTAGTTTTGTTGCACTACTTACCAAACTACCCGAACCTGAACTTGCGAGAGACTTTGCAATGAGGACAGAGGCGATAAGAAATCCAGAAGCAATAATGAAAGAGAGAACAACATCAACTGAGCCACCTCCAAAAGCTTCAGTAAAAGAACCTGTTCCCCCACCGGTAACTTCTTTAATAATATTAAACGAAAGGAATGCGAGGAGCATAAAAGCAGGAGCAAAGAGTGCTTGATCCCAAAGTGTTTTCCACCAACGACCTGACAGTCCACCAAGTTTTGGTAAGAGCCCTCCAATAAAACCTATTGGAGAGGTGACCATAAGAATGATAAATAGAATAAACCTAATAATGAGCAACATTGCGACTAATGCGAATGCAAATGCTGCAATAAGTATAAAGATCGCCCCCATCACTTGGAAGACGACGGTTTTAAACTCATCCGTATCTGAAAAATCAATTTCAAATATACTTGCAAGCCCCATAGAGTCCATAAATGCTCCAGAAATACCTACAGAATTAACTTTTATTGTATCTTCCCCGCTTCCGAGAGAGCCAATAGATGTATTGGTGTTATTACTTGTGTCTATCGATATAAGCTGGTCGTAAAAAGTCTTTGTCGCAATGTTTGATGTGTCAATAACAACACGAGTGAAAAAGAGACTAAAGTTTACTAAGAGCGCTGCTATAACGACTTTTATCAAAAGGTTTTTAGCACTAAATTGTTGTATTCGAAGAATGGTTGCAATGGCAATGTACAACATAATGAAGATAAACAAAATGTTTGCAATATCTCGTATTGTTCCCCAGCCCACAACGATTGCTTCCAGGCCGGCTATATTGTTTGCAACAATTGTGTAGTCGATTGACTTATTAAGCAGAACCCCAGAAATACCCAATATCAGGGAGGCAATATTAAGAAGTAGCCATGCAACAGCATTAAGGGCCATATTGACAACACTAAGCGAGATGCCACCAATGAAATTTAAGGACTCTTTTATTGGGCCACTTCCATCGGTGCCAGCTGGAGGTTCTGCGTTGCCTGCCGCATCAGAGGTGATGCGGCAAACCATACCTTCGTATCCTGTGACGCTAAATGTGCCCCCCCGTCCGTCGTTATATGAGGATGGAATACTTTCACACGAAGCTACTCCTTGTGTTGATGCATCACATGCATCTTCTGAAACAGCCAAAGCACCGTATGTACCACTAAATTTCTCACTACAGTATTGTTGGGCAGTTATTGCAAGTGCTGTATTGTGTTTAATTCCAAACACACCAAACACAGCAACAATAAAAATTACTGAGAAAAGAATTGTCCGCCAGAATGTGTGCGTAGAAAAAGTCATTATAAATTGTTTTGCTCTGTATCGGGGTCTCCTCCACCGCCTCCTGTCTCACACGGACCACGAACACCTCCTTGGTATGGTGCTCCTGCACCAGGTTCTAGTGTGACTGTAATATCTCTATACTCCCAACCGGGATGTTCTCCGAGGTATACAAAGAGCCCATCTCCCGTATCAATAATGTCCAGACCAGGATGTGGGTAGGTGAGATTTGCTATCTCTTGTCCTGCCAAGGCGCCATCAAGTGCCGTCACCTGAATCTGCACTGTGCCGGCTTGTGCGTCCTGGGTCACCTTCACCCGGTGAAGTGTTTCGGCACGCCACTCGGTTCTGTTTTTGAAGTAGTCACCGCCGTGATTGTCTAGATAGGTATTGATTTTGCCCGCAATACCAGTACCCCAGTACCCCGCATAAGTGCCGGTTATCCTATTGCGTGCGAAATCAAGAATTGCATCAAACTCGCCTTTTACAAATGAATCAATTCTGTTGATATACAGATCAAATTCAAATGTTGCCGTTCTGTAATATTTACCAGGGGCTACACCGCCGATACGACGTTTTGCATGATCGCTTCCAAAACGTCCTCCTTCTCTATCCATCACAACAGTGCCACCATTCCAAACAACACGTTGTGTTGCTGGCCCCCATTGTTCAAGATCAACCAAACAACCCCATTTTGGTGCACCACCTCCTCCACCTGTATCAATATCAACATCTTCAATGTCAGGGAGATCAAGTCCAGATGCTTCGTCAGAATCGTAGCCCTTCAGACCACCCTCTTTGGTGAATGCATCAAGCACCAAAGAAGAGACAATTTTATTGAGCACCTCTTGAAGTTCGTCGGCATTTGCAAGGCGTTTGTTAGATAGGTCAAGAGTGCCATCAAGTGCACTTTTAATAGCACTACCTGGCGTCACTATTTCCTCGGGGTTACAAATTTCAGTAACATCTTCTCCCCAGAAATCAATATCTTCTTGTGTTGGTGGATTACATTCTTGAATCTTAACTCCTTGGAACCCACCCCCTGTTTCGTACTCACTTTTCTTTTCTTCAACACCAGAAGCAATTCGTAGACTCAAGTTGTCTCTTTGTAAGAGGTATGCGCCGTAAGGGTTGTTTTGTGGTTTTGTAGTGATATTAAACCACGCATCCCAACCGCCTTTGTTAAAGTCGCCAGCTATGAAGTCGTTGTAGTCTTCTATGTTTTCAAAAATATCAGTGAGGGTACAAGAACTTTTTTGAATTGACGGTAAGCCGAAATCA
>CBDUNJ010000049.1:0-3919 GCA_965368565.1 uncultured bacterium | reverse complement strand
GTTAAGGCTTGGCCTCTTTGGATCAGCCTCTTTGCCACCGAGATGTGTGGCTTTGGGCTCTTTCCGCTGAGGTTGCTGAACCTTGACCACCATAGCCATGGCAGTTTGTCGGTCTTGGTTTCGGCGATCCATCGCTTCGCTCGCTTCCGCAAGCGTCTTGCTCTGGGGCATATAACTCCTTTTTTTAGTGTACAAGTTCAGTATATATGGTATCATAAATACACGATTTGTCAATATATATAGAGCTGTGGACAAGAAAAAACTGGTACAACTCAATATGCCTGATACACCCGGTGTCTACTTTTTCAAAAAGGGACGCACGGTGTTGTACGTGGGGAAAGCTACATCGCTTCGTGACCGTGTGCGGAGCTATTTCGTGTTGGACATCGCTGAGGTGCGGAGTGCTTTGATTGCACAGATGGTTGCAGAAGCAACAACAGTTACTTGGGAAGAAACAGATTCTGTATTAGAGGCACTTATTCTTGAATCTGCAGAGATAAAAAAGAGACAGCCAAAATATAATACACGGGAAAAAGATAATAAAAGTTTTAATTATGTGGTGATTACGAATGAGGAGTATCCGCGCGTATTTACTGTTCGTGAACGAGAGTTGCTTAAAGGTGATACTAAAGAATATAAAACTACTTTTGGTCCTTTTCCACACAGCGGTCAATTAAAAGAGGCGTTAAAAATTGTACGTAAAATTTTCCCATTTCGTGGTAAAAATGATCCGGTACACTCTTCAAAGAAACGGCGCTCTCGTCTATATGAACAAATTGGATTAGCGCCAAATATCTCAACAGGAGAAGTGAGTGCAAAAGATTATAATAAAACAATCAAACACATTACGCTCTTTTTTGAAGGTAAAAAGAAAAAACTTTTAAAAGATTTGGAGCGAGATATGAAGCGCGCAGCAAAGACAGAGGCATTTGAGTATGCGGAAGTATTGAGACGTCAGATTTTTGCCCTGCAACACATTCAAGACGTTGCACTTATTGGCAATTCTTATTCTGGTGTTCTTGAGAACAGTGGAATAAGAATTGAGGGATATGATGTGGCACATACGAGCGAGAAAAACCGAGTAGGAGTTATGACTGTTATTGAAGGTGATGAGAAAGTAAAAAGTGACTATAAAAAGTTTCTTATTAAGACAGCTGACGCCGGTGATACTGCAGCGCTTGCAGAAATACTTTCACGACGATTAGCACATCCTGAATGGCAATTGCCCAAACTGATAGTTGTTGATGGTGGCGCTCAACAAAAAAATGCTGCAGAGAAAGTGCTTGCCGATGTGGGGGTAATGATTCCTGTTATTGCAGTTACTAAAAATACACAGCATAGAGTAGAGCGATTGCAAGGTGATAGGGAATTATCTACAAAATACGAAGATAGCATTTTACTTGCTAACAGCGAAGCACATCGTTTTGCTGTGGCTTTTCATCGTAAAAAGAGGAACACCTTGTAAAAGGAAGGAAGTTTGCTAGTGTGAGTGTGTTGGTGTCTCAAGCCAGGCATATGATACTAACGCATCGTTTTTTATGGTTTTGTTTGCTTTCCTTGCTACCATCCAAAAAGCCAAGGGGGCCGTTTCACGGAGGATTCTAGGACTAGTACGCTAGTGAACATTTTGGTTCCTCTCTTTAATTTCGCCTGGGAAATCTGAGAGAGCAATCTCTATTAGTAGAAGTTGAACCTCCTACTCAATCCTCCAGCCGGGTACGTTAACCCGGTTTTTTCTTTTTATACACAGCGACAGGCTCTACTCTCATGGTAAAATATGTGTATGAAAACGCATGTAGGGGTATTACGTGGTGGTCCAAGTGGTGAGTATGAACACTCACTCAAAACAGGCGCTACTTTTTTAAATGAGCTTGATGACGAATTGTATATACCCGTGGATATTTTTATTGATCGTGAGGGGGTATGGCATCGTTCAGGCACACCTCGTTCACCTCGGCAGGCACTCACTGGTGTTGATGTTGTATTGAATGGTCTCCACGGTCACTATGGTGAAGATGGCAAGGTACAGATGCTTCTTGATCAGATAGGAATACCGCATAGCAGTTCTTCACCAGTGGCTTCGGCACTTGGTATGCACAAAGGACGATCACGAGAAATTCTTGATCGTGAAGGCATCAAAGTTCCTGAGAGCATCATTCTTTCAGTAGAAGGAGACGCACTTTCTCAAGTACGAGACATATTTCGCGAAGTTCCAGGACCATATGTGGTGAAGCCAATTAATGGCGGTTCAGCACGAGGGCTTTCTATGGCGCGTACCTATGGTGAATTGCGCGAAGCAGTTGCCGAAGCGTTTGAACATACGCCACAGATTATTGTTGAACGATATATTGCAGGTGATGAAGTAGTTTCAGGTGTGATTGAAGGTTTTCGTGGTGAAGAGCGTTATGTACTGGTGCCAATTGGCGTGGGACTTGAATCAGGGCGTGTACGTGGCGCTCGTGCACATAATTTGACCCCGCATATGTCCAAACGAGTCTCGCGGACAGCAGAGCGTGTGCATCATATGCTTGGCGCACGACACTATTCTGCGATTGATTGCATCGTGACACCGACCGAGGTGTATGTATTGGAATTGAATACGCAACCAAAACTTCATCAAGAATCTCCATTTGTGCACGCACTCCACGAAGTAGGAAGTGATGTAAAGCAGTTTGTGAGACATCTCATTGAGCGAATACGCTAAATGAGATAGGAAATGGATTGAAATAGAGAAATAAAAAACACCCCGCGGAAGCGGGGTGTTGTGATTGGGTGCCCCACCCGTACATCTGTTGGAGGGATTCTCAATACACAACATCATCCTCTGCCGTGAAGGCGAGCAGTAAATACACGAGGCGTTCGCGCTCTCCCTCCTCTTCTTTTGCCTCTTCCGCGAGTTCCGTGAGTACCTGATCGAGGTTCTCGTCTCGCAGTCGTTCTTCTTCACGAACAGTAGGTAGATGTCTATCAGCCCGTTGTCTCATGCATTCTCCTTTGTGTATTTACAATATATAGAACTATTCAAAAAAATTATACCTATACACTATTATTTGTCAATGTTTGGTATTGAACAATAAGAAAACCGCACTTTGTGTGAGTGCGGTGGGGAGGTGACGGGTTCTGACCGTCTACTTCCTCTTGCCAGTGCGGGGGTTCTGCCGGCGAGCCCTGCGTCGCTGCTTGAGCGTGCGGAGGCTTTGCCGGTGGGAGCACTTGGTGTCGGAGTTCTTACGACTCCGGCCGAAGCTCCGCGACGGGGCAGGGGAGGAGTTCGACACGATGGGTGCCGAACTCGTTCTCCGGCGCTCCACGGGCTTCGTGAGACGCTGGTTCCGTCCGGAACCGAACAGCTTGTGCGCGGCGGAACGGAGAAGGGAGAAGGTTCGGGACGTCATCATTTCGGACTCCTTGTTTGTTTGCCTCAGGCGGTATGCCTAAGACTCTGTATCTATTATAGCATACTAAAATATATTGTCAAGCTCTTGAAAAGAACCTATTGAAGTCTCTATTGCACTATTGTTCTTTTTTTACTACAATACGTTCGTCCAGTAAGGGCCCGTAGCTCACCTGGTAGAGCGCCTCACTTGCACTGAGGAGGTAGCAGGTTCAAGTCCTGTCGGGTCCACAGATACAAAAACACCAGCCAAACGGTTGGTGTTTTTGTATCTGTTGAGTCTTGGGTCTGGACTTGAACGGACGGAGTCGCGCCATTGGTCTGAGCGACGAGTCGGGCCTGCAAGTTCTTAGCGAGTCTGCGAGCTTAGAAACTTGATGGTTGAATCCTCTCGGATTTGACAACACCTTCTCAAAAAGCTACCTTCTACCAAAGGTTCTTTAAAAACAAAAGGAGTAGGTTTATGCGTCAAGCTAATATTCGCGCACTTAGAGAATCTCTTGAAAGAGATATCAGTGGGTTAAA
>CBDUNJ010000048.1:0-4044 GCA_965368565.1 uncultured bacterium | reverse complement strand
AGTCTTCTATGTTTTCAAAAATATCAGTGAGGGTACAAGAACTTTTTTGAATTGGCGGTAAGCCGAAATCAACAAGCAGTGCTGCTTGAATATCTAACTTGAATGGTTCACAGAGATACTCTCCAAACGGCTGATTACGAATTGTTAGTTCTTGAATATAGCGCCCAACCTCGTTATCAACAACGTCTTGATAGTAGCGAGCGAGGTTTTGTACGTATGCCGGTGCTCCGTCAAAACCTTCATTAACCCAACCAATCATTTCGGTGGTGATGATGGCAATTGCCACATCACCAATCACCCAAGCAGCACAGTCTAGTGCATATTCTTTTATTAATTTAGGAATGTCAGTCACAGGAACACTTTCTCCAGATGCGTATGAAAGTCCAAGACCAATAAGTGCTGAAATAGCACATCCCACAGCGCCAGTTTCAAGTGCGTCTTGTGTGTCCGCATAGACTTGAGGTGTTGTGGGAGTACCAAGGAAAGAGAAAGGAGCAAACAGTATCGCTACTGCCAGAAAAGACCCGACAAGTTGTGGGAGAATCCGATGCATTATCATAGTGCCCCCGAAGGAGAGTATCTCAAACAGAAACCTCCTCAAAATGGCACCTTAATTATAAGGTACTTGTGAAGATAGAACCACCACTAGTAGGTGTGAATAGGATTTCATTGTTCTCAAAGTAACGAGCAATTGTAGCGACAGCCGTATTAAATGAAGTAACGTGTTCTGCATATAGTTGTAAACCACTCAGTGCCCCAAGCGGGTCTTGTGCTGCGTCGGTGACAACTTGTAATGAAGTTGTCATACCAAAAAGACCATTGAGAAGTGCAATATGTGCTTCAGCAAGAGGTTTTGGAACAACAATAGTACTTAGTTTTTCCGTTTCTTTTGCTGCTTGTTGCAATGCGTTTTTGATGGCGGTTTGTTCTGAGGCAGTAAGTCCGGAAAGGGGTTTCTTTGTTATTGTTGCAACTGAACGAAGGGTATCAAGTGCTTTATTGAGAGTTTCACCTGCCTGATTGCCGTACGTGGTGAGAGCAGCGACACTTGTGTTCGTACTTATTGTTATATCGTTTTTTGTCCACACAGCTGCTGGTGCAGCACTTGTAATATCTGAAAGTAGTGGTGCGAGCAGTTTTTCTATGTTGCCATCGTTTAGTTCTATACCACTCTGTTTAAATAAAAGGTAGCGAGAAAGGAGTTCTTGAGAAAATCCTTGTGTAGTTGTTCGGGTTGTTGTGGCACCAGATGTGGTAGGTGTTTTTGCTAACAGGGTGCGGGACAAATTGTCGTCAGGTCCTGCAACAATGGGATCTCGGTTTCCCTGTATCTCATCACCATCAGAAGTGCCATCACCATCAGTGTCTGGATTTTGCGGATCTGTTCCCCAAAGGTTTTCTTCCCAGTCTAATAAACCGTCGTCATCTTGGTCGGTTGTGGTAAAGGTACGTTTTTCAACAACGCTGACGGATCCCTCTTTTTGTATTGGAGAAAAATCAATGCGTGACAAAATGACACCACCAATAACAATAAGTACGGCAAGAAGTAATGAACCAATAAGGCGAATGTTTTTTGGGAGAAGTGAAGTGTTCATAGCTACAAATCTATTGTTTGATACAATAGATGTAGTGTATCACATCAGATATGAATCAATATAAACAATACAGTATGAAACGAGGAGTATATGGACAAGCACTAGGTGTGGTGTTTCTTGCAGTGCTTTTTGTGCACAGCGGAAGTGTTTCTGCTGCCCAGTTTACACGAGATTTATCACGAGGAGATGTGGGTGCTGATGTGCGCGCACTTCAGATTGCATTAAATGCAGATATGCGTACTCAGGTTGCTGAAAGCGGCCCCGGTTCACCTGGTAATGAAACAGAGTACTATGGGCCACTCACCGCTAACGCTGTTATCAGATATCAAGAGGTGTACGCTGAAACAATTTTGGAACCACTTGGGCTTTCAGGGGGAACAGGATACTTTGGTCCAAGTACACGCTCTTTTATTGAAGGTAAGACTGATGTGGTCACAACAACAAAAACACGAAAAACAACAATTACTCCGCTTGAAAAGACTGGCGGAACAACAGAAGATGAGGCAACAGAAGTTGTGATAACATCAGTGTATCCCACGAGTGGTACTGATGGCACAGAAGTGACACTGCGTGGTAGCGGTTTTACACGAACAGGAAACACTGTGCACGCTGGATACACCATTCTTAAAGATGTTCCCTCAACCAATAATACAATCACCTTCATTGTGCATCACCCATTTCCAAAAAACTTCTCCGTCCCCGCTCAGGTACAGGAACAAGTTCCAGATTTTCAATACGGTTTTATTGTTGAAAATGCAAACGGTAGAAGTGGTGCGGTTGAATTCATACTGAGAAACACTAAAATTATAGAGCAATCTCGTCAGTTCAATGGAGAATAACACCACACAAAAAAATACAGAAGCTTCTTTTTGGAGTACACACATACATCCACTTATTACGTACCCAGTACTTGTTGTGTTTGCGCTTTTCTTGGTACTTACCCCATTGTTTTTTTATGTATCAAGCCCCGTATTTGCTGCCGGTTTTTTGCAGCCATTTGAGGGAGAGATAACAGATGTTGACTATGTAAGTTGTGTGTGTGGGCTTTCTGTTTTACTCACGATACAACCAACGCTTGCAACAACACAAGGTCAGCCAGAGCAAATGCTCTTCTTCTATGGAGCACAAGCAATTTGTGATTTGTTTGATATCTGTTTTGAATATGACGGCCTCAAATTGTATCCACGAGTGTATGCAAACTACCTTATTTGGTATTCAGGACCACAGCAGTTGCTCGGCACGTATATACCAACACCACTTCCCTGCGTAGCCTATGCAGGAACAAGCTGTACGATTGAGGGGTACTATCCTGCAATACACAATGTCGGGACCTCTCTCTATTAGGACGAAAGTGTTGTTTGCTTTGTTCCATATGGTTTTCCATACGGAAAACCATATGGAAAAAACTGTACGATATATCGTACAGTTTTTTAATGTGTGATCGTGGGTGGTTCTTTCAATTGGTTATAAAAAAAGAAAAAATCAATCCCCCCATTACTTTTTCAAGTGTTGGGTAAGGCACATCCAGTGGTTTATTGAAAGTTTTTCTGCACGAACCGTTTCCTCCAGTTCGCAGTGTGTGTATGCTGCGGCTATTTCTTTTGCTGGAGCAAGGGATTCCAGATTGTTTTTTAGCTGTTTCCTTTTTTCTTTAAAACCTTCTTTAAGAATAGTGAAAAAATCTTCTTCAGAAACATTCATTTGAGTAAAATGTTCTTTTGAAAGATCTTCAATAAGAAGAAGTGCTGAATCCACCTCAGGTGGTGGCACAAAACTGCCTGGTTTTACAATACGAAGTATCCGAGGGGTGCCATAAGCTCGCACTGACATAGAGAGTATAGAACCCGCTTCGTCTTTTGTAATACGTTCAGCAACCTCGCGCTGTATCATTACAAGCATTCGCTTTGGTTGTGCGACTTCAGCGAGGTAGCGCTTTAAAAGAGCTCCTGTGATGTAATAAGGTATGTTTGCCACAAGGAGGTATGCGCCTTCTTGTAGACCGTCATCTGTGGGGTCGTAAGTAAGTGCATCAGTTTCTCGTACAACCAATTGTCCAGATGCAATAGGGTTTTTGAAATGTGCTTTCAGATGGGCAACCATTTCGGGATCTTTTTCTACAGCAATAACTTTTTTTGGATTGAGTGCAAGAATGTGCTTTGTGAGCATTCCGGTGCCAGGACCAATTTCAAGAACGGTGTCATTACTTTGTATTGAAACCCCTTTTTCATTTACCATCGCTTCTGCAATAGTGTCTGAAGCAAGAATGTGTTGTCCGTAACTTTTTTTGTAGCGCATAATTAGTCTATAGTGAGAAGTTCTCGTCCACCCCACCCAGAAGTGTCGCCTGGGTGTTCTCCAAGCACTTCCATAACATCTTCCCCAATGTCTCCAATAAATGACGAAGGCATTGTGCTCTGAGGGGTCGGCAACGATAATGTCACATTTGTGG
>CBDUNJ010000047.1:0-4149 GCA_965368565.1 uncultured bacterium | reverse complement strand
CCAGCACTCAATCTTCAGCCGAAACTCTAGCTGTTGCACGGAAACAACAAATGACGCCGCGTAATAGTGGTGTGTCGCAGAGGGTTGGATTGACGCGGATTCATCCAGTACTCAGTTTTCAATATATATCATGACGATGCTACACAGAAAAAAGGAAATATATACAGCTGGGATAAAACAGCAAAAAGTTGAACTGAGTGCTGGATTTACCATCATAGAACTTATTGTCTCTGTTGGTATTTTTACGGTAGTGATGCTTGTTGCAGTTGGAGCGCTTCTTTCTATTGTCGGAGTAAATAGAAAAACTCGCGCTGTTGAGGAGGTGGTGAATAGTTTACATTTTTCACTTGACAGTATGGCGCGACAAATACGCGTTGCCACAACATATCACTGTGGAAATGAAAATAGCCGTCCGTATACACAAGTGGGTAACTGTCCAAATGGATTTGCTTACTTCGCTTTTGAACCTTTTGGTGGTGACCCAGATGATGCTACAGATCAGATTGTGTATCGCTTTCGCCCCTATCCAAATACAGCCGGAAACTTGGTCCGTTCTATTGACGGCGGGCAGACATTTTCTGCAGTAACGCCTCCAGGCGTCGTGATTGAGTACGGAAGATTTTATGTTGGAGGGACAAGTCAGTCAGACACAATTCAACCCTATGTACTTATCACCATAAAAGGATTTGTTGATCTCGGAAATAATTCACGCACGGACTTTAATATAGAAACAATGGTTACTCAGCGTAATATTGATGTAGTACCAGAATAAGTATGAAAAATCTAGCTTCACCATCACAAAAAGGATTCACATTGGTTGAGACGCTCGTAGCCATTACCGTACTTTTGGTGGCCATTACGGGCCCTATGACACTTGCGACTGACAGTCTTGTAGCAACACGAATTGCCCGCGAGAGACTCTCGGCAACATTTCTTGCTCAGGAAGCTATTGAGTACATTCGGTATGAGCGAGGTAACAATTTTTTGCAAGGTTCAAATTGGATGAGTGGTATCGGTGGAGTGTGTAATGGTAATGGTTGTTTAATAAATATCCCTACAGGAGTTATTTCTTCTTGTGGTGGTGGGTGTACACCACTTACATACAATACAACGACCTATCAGTACGGATACGAAACAGGTACAGATTGGGCAGTGTCCCCTTATACGCGGACAGTAGTGGTGAACAATTTAGGAGAGAGTGCGGTAGTTACTGCTACTGTTTCTTGGGACGATTCTGGAACAACAAGGAGTGTCACTGCAACCACGGTTCTGCATCGATGGTATGGCAGTTCAGAATTATAAGTATGAAATATATTCACACACAGAAACAAAAAGGGTTTGCGCTTTTCTATGCGGTGCTTGTGTCCTCGCTTGTGCTCTCTATCGGCCTTGCCACTTTTAATATTTCTTTTAAACAAGGACGTCTTGTTGCAGGGGCTCTCAATTCACAAGATGCTTTTTATGCAGCTGATACAGGTTTGGAATGTGCATTGTATTGGGATATCCAACAAAACATACTTAATGGTGTTGCAGAAAATCCTGTTATTTCTTGTGGTACAGGCGAGGATGTGGTGATGGTGGAATCACCAAGTGATGTGTGGACATTTTCGCTAACCTCGGGGACGTGCGCAACGGTGGAAATAGATAAAAGCGGTAGTGGCACGATTGTTAATTCTCGCGGTTACAATAGTTGCGATATAACTAATGCGCGTCGTGTTGAAAGAGGAATTAGGGCAACATACTAGGAAGTGAAAAGTATCCCAACTGACGGTATACTGTGTATATGAAGGATGTGTCACAGAGTGTACAAAAACGACATACACAGCTTGTGCGTGAGATAGGACGACATCAAAAGCTATATCACGAGCAAGATATGCCAGAAATATCTGATGAAGCGTATGACTCACTGGTAGGTGAGCTTGTTCAAATTGAGTCAGCATATCCACAACTAAAAAAAGAAAGCACGCTAACAGAGCGGGTTGGCGGTGAGCCGATTGATGCATTTGTAAAGGTAAAGCATGAGGTGCGACAGTATTCTTTTGATAACATTTTTTCTTATGAAGAACTTGTAGAGTGGGAGGAACGTCTGAAGCGACTGCGTCAAAAAGAAGGGCTTCAAGATATATCAATTGCATATGTTTGTGAATTAAAAATTGATGGTCTCAAAGTAGTGCTTACGTATGAGAAGGGCGAACTCATACGCGCGGCAACTCGCGGTAATGGTGAAGTTGGCGAAGATATTACTCACAATGTGCGAACAATTGAAAGTGTGCCGCTCACACTATCTGAAAAGAGAAACATAACTGTGGTAGGTGAAGCATGGCTTCCAGAAACTGAGTTGGAACAAATAAATGTAAAGCGTAGAGATGCTGGGGAGCAACCGTTTGCCAATGCGCGAAATGCCGCAGCTGGATCGTTACGTCAGCTTGACCCAAGTGTCGCTGCGGGACGCGGTCTTGCAGTATTTGCATACGATATTGATCAGGTAGATGGAGATACTCCACAAACACAAGAGGGAGAGCTTAAACTTCTCAAAAAACTTGGCTTTTTAGTAAATCTACATTGGCGTTTGTGTAAGGGTACGAAAGAGATAGAAGAGTATTATGCGCTCTGGACTAAAAAGCGTGATAGAGAAGACTACGGCATTGATGGTGTTGTTATGAAGGTGAATGATGTGCGTTTGCAGAAAGCATTTGGCTATACCGCGAAGTCACCGCGATTTGGTATCGCGTACAAAATGCCTGCAGAGCAGGTGACAACAGTTGTTGAAGAAATTGGACTACAAGTAGGTCGCACTGGTGTGGTAACACCTGTTGCACACCTGACACCAGTGTCTGTTGCAGGTGCAATTGTGTCGCGGGCAACACTACATAATGAAGACTTTATTAAAGAACTTGATGTGCGTGTCGGTGACACCGTGGTACTTCAGCGTGCTGGAGATGTGATTCCAGAAGTGGTGCAGGTGTTGAAAGACTTGCGCACGGGAAGCGAGAAAAAGTGGGCATTTCCCAAGAAAGTAGCACAGTGTGGCGGAGATGGCTCTGTTGAGCGGATTCCTGGACAGGCGGCATATCGCTGTGTGCACGGTGGTGGTTTTGAACAACAGAAGCGCGTGTTGGAGCACTTTGTCTCAAAGAAGGCGTTTGATATTGAAGGACTTGGCAAAGAGCAAGTAAAGATTTTCTTGGAAGAGGGTATGGTGTCGGATGTTGCAGATATCTTTACTTTGAAAAAAGGAGATTTGCTCGCACTACCGCGCTTTGCTGAAAAGTCTGTTGATAATTTGTTGCAAGCGATTGACGAAGCACGAAATGTGCCCCTACATAGATTGATCATTGGGCTCTCTATTCAACACGTTGGTGAGGAAACAGCTCGTGATATTGCCGGGCACTTTGGTTCTCTTGAAAAGATTCAACAAGCAACACAAGAGGAGCTTGCGGGTATTGATGGTGTAGGGGATGTTGTTGCTGAGTCTGTGTACACATGGTTCCGTGACAAAGACAACAAAAAAGTACTGTCAAAACTTTTGAGAGAAGTGATTGTTTTGAAAACAAATTCGAAATCCGAAATCAGAAATCCGAAACTGGAAGGAAAAACTTTTGTCTTGACTGGAAGTTTGGAAAGCATGAGTCGCGACGAGGCAAAAGAAGCAATACGTCAGGCAGGTGGTTCTGTTTCAAGTTCAGTTTCAAAGAAGACAGATTATCTTGTGGCAGGGAATGATCCGGGGAGCAAGTACGACAAGGCGCAAGAATTAGGGGTGGAGATTTTAGATGAAAAATCTTTTGAAAAGTTGTTGAAATAACAGACGCCGCGATGTTGCCATCGCGGCGTAGTGACCGAGGTGTTCCTAGGCTCTCAGTCGGCGTGAGTGGCAAGCTTCCAGAGATCTGTCAGCCAGATCCACTCATCTGTCCATCCGGCTTTGTTCTCCAGAATGCTGGTGTAGATTTCGGCGTCACCGTTCTGGATCCGGAGTGGCCAGATGCGAACTCGTTCCGAAGACATTCGAGAGATGCGGAGCTTTCTATTGAAAACGATACTTTCAGGGACCTTTTCCTCTGGAAAGAAACAGAAGTGGAGGGTTCCTTCCTGTTCCACTCTCCATCCTGAGCGAGGGTGTACGAACGCGGTCCTTATTAGCTCATA
>CBDUNJ010000046.1:0-4199 GCA_965368565.1 uncultured bacterium | reverse complement strand
GTGCAGAAACCTCTTTCTGTGTTGCATCTACGACTGAAAGCACCACATCAATAGGAACAAATCTCTGTGAGTTAGTGCTGCGGGCAATACCTACAATTTCGCCAAATATATTACCGAGCGGTGTTCCTGTTACAAAATCTGTTGTACTAATGTTCGTCTCAATATCTGATGTTACAGAATTTCCTTCCATAGAGATACCTGTAACAATACCCGTTGCTACTTTCGTTTTCTCCCCACTAACTGTGAAAACTGTTTGCCCCAACTTAATCTGTGCGCGTGTTGGAATAATGCTAGTAAGTGTCCCAAGTGAAGTACCTTCTTCTGACAAAAGACGTAATACCGCAACACCATCTGCACTATTCTCTCCTACTACCTCAGCAGATGCTTTTGTTCCATTCCCCAAAACAGCTTGGTATGTAGTACCGAGAACCACCACATCTCCATCTGTTACGATTAAGCCCTTTGTATCAACAATGGTACCCATACCAATAAAAGTACGTGACACTCCAGTACCTGCATATAGCCTGACCACCGAGCGAGAAATAGAATCAATTGCAGAAGTGAGCGCGTCTTCTTCCTTCACAATGACTGTTTTTTCAGTTGTTACAACATTTGCACCTTGTTCTGTTGGTGTCACCTTTTCTACTGTTCGTTCAACAACACGATTAATAACTCTTGTAACATCTGCAGGAGCTTGATCCATTAGTGCGACGGTTGCAATGCCTGTTGCAATAGAGGTAACAAACGATACCAAGAGTGCAAGTAGAATGAGTTGTGTTTTTGTAAGCTCTTCCATTCGGTAGTGAGACATAGTATTGCTTTGCGTGTGCCGTATACAGCACGCTTAGTACACTATGCTGTTAGTGAATAATATAATTATAACAAATGCCCAACAGTATACACAACGTTATGTTCTACTACTGGACCATATTCCCCATAGTCGTATGTAGTATACCCTATCCGTCAAGCGGGGCACAACTGTGGGTATCACTACTGCCCTACAGAAGGTCTCTCAATATTGAGACGAGTCTATCCATCTCTTCTTTCGTCGTCTCTCTCCCCAGGGAAAATCGCAATGCACCGCGCGCTCGTTCTCGGCACTTAGGATCCAGTGCGACAACAACATAGGAACCATCACCTCCACCCGCAAGGCACGCACTCCGCGCAGAACAGGCAACACCGCGTTTGTCTAGTTGAAGCACCAAAAACTCACTCTCCACATTGGGAAATGAGACATTTAGATTATTAGGAAGTCGTTTTTCAATATCGCCATTAAGCACAACATCTGGAAATGCATTCTGCAATGCTGCCCATAAATAATCACGCACCACCTGAACAGACCTGCGTGACTCCTCCCGCTTCTCTTCTGCTTGTTTGTACGCCATATGCAAGCCAGCAATACCAGGAACATTGGGTGTGCCCGGCCGAATACCTTTCTCTTGTTTCCCTCCAATAAAGAGCGGATCAAGTGGTGTTCCTTTTCTGACATATAATGCCCCAACGCCTTTTGGTCCATACAGCTTCTGTCCATCAAGTGTTAACAAATCAACGCCGAGTTTTTCAACCGAAACATCAAAAAAGAGCGGTGCCTGACTTGCATCACAGTGCACGACAACACCTGGATTTTTCTTTTTTGCAATACGTGCAATCTCACCCACTGGCTGTACTGTGCCAATTTCATTGTTTGCAAACATAAGCGATACCAATGTCACCTGTTCGTTGATAAACTGCTCTGCTTTAGCAAGCGAAACAATTCCGTTTTCCTCAACAGGAAGATACACAACAGAAGCGCCTCTTTTTTCATAATAGGCAAATACATCTTTCACCGAAGGGTGTTCAATCACAGACGTCACTAACTCCATATCCTCAAACGCCACACCTTTCTCAATCAATGCATCAATAGCGCCTCGTATGGCAAGACTATTTGACTCAGTCCCACCAGAGGTAAAGATGAGCTCCCGAGTTTCCGCCCCAATCACCTCAGCAATATATACACGAGCGTCTTCAACAGCTTTTCGTGCTTTTCTACCTTCTCTGTGTAATGCATTTGAATTACCATATGTCTCATTCCAATATGGCGCCATAGCATCTACCACCTCTTTCAAAACTGGTGTTGATGCAGCGTAATCAAGATACATTCTCTCTTCTGATGTTCTCCTTTCTTCAGTCATAGTATGTGGCATAATAGCGAGTTTTATTGTATACTACAAGCATCTATCCCCGCCAAAAACCCGTCTACAATCTCATTTCTAACCCTTCAGTCAGAAAATGTCTTGTGTGATGAAACTGTAGAAAGGCTCTTAAGCGGGGTTTACTTTCGGGAAATATTTTTCTAATTACCATCTACAACACCGTATGACATCAAAAGGTAACAACACCATAGAACGCCCCCCCGTCATTGTCGTTATGGGGCATGTTGATCATGGAAAATCAACACTTCTTGATTACATTAGAAAAGAAAACACAACAGACGGAGAAGCGGGTGGTATCACACAACACATTGCAGCGTACGAGGTTGTACACCCAAATGAGAAAGGTGAAGAAAAACGTATTACTTTTATTGACACACCTGGTCATGCTGCGTTTGAAGCAATCCGAGCACGAGGTGCAGAAGTTGCTGACATTGCAATCCTTATTGTTGCGGCCGACGACGGAGTAAACACACAAACAATTGAAGCTCTCTCTGCCATCAAAAAAAGTGGAGTTCAGTTTGTTGTAGCAATAAACAAAATAGATATACCTGATGCAAATACTGAAAAAGCCATCAGTCAACTTATTGAAAACGAAGTCTACCTTGAAGGACGGGGTGGTGACGTGCCTTTTGTTGAGATTTCTGCAAAAAGCGGTGAAGGAGTCCCCGAATTACTAGAAACCTTACTCCTTGTTGCAGAACTGTCAGAACTAACAATGGACCCGAATATTCCTGGAGAAGGTTTTGTCATTGAAGCGTTACGCGATGAACAAAAAGGTATTTCTGGAACACTGCTACTAAAAAACGGCTCAATACAAAACGGTATGGCTGTTCTTGCAGGTGAATCACTTGCTCCTGTTCGCATTATGGAAGACTTTACTGGAGCACCTCTGAAAGAAGCCCGGGCATCTTCTCCTATTAGAATAATAGGATTTGACTCACTTCCTAATGTAGGAAGCTCATTTACTGCATACTCAAAAAAGAAAGAGGCGGAGAAGGCTCGTGAGGTATATAGAACAGCGAAAGAAAAAAATCCAAAAGACAACGAACGTCAAACAACTCCTGATGAGACGAGTGTTGTGCCAATTATTATCAAGGCCGATGTTGTTGGAACCGTTGAAGCAATTGAAGGCGAACTTGCACAAATGGAACTTGAGCGCGTTATACCAAAAATTGTTGTGTCTGGTGTCGGCGCACTTACTGAGGGAGATATGAAAGCATTTGGAGGAGACGATACTGGTATTGCAGTAGGTTTTAATGTGAGTATTGATGAGCGCGCCAAAGAACTCGCGGAGCGGCATAGCTTTGCAGTACAGACATTTTCTATTATTTATGAACTTACTGAATGGCTTCAAAAAGAATTACAAAAACGAGCGCAAAAAATAACTGTCTCAGAAGTTATTGGCCAAGCAAAAATACTTAAAGTATTTAGTCGATCAAAAGATAAACAGGTTGTTGGTGGACGTGTAGAAGATGGCGAATTAAAAAAGGGCAATAAAGTTCGTATTATGCGACGAGATGCTGAAATCGGAGAAGGAACGATTCTTGAACTTCAACAACAAAAAAGCAAGGTTGGTAGCGTCACCGATGGAGAATTTGGTATGCAAATCAATGCGCGTATTGAAATTGCTTCTGGTGATGTTTTGGAAGCAACTCAATTAGTAGAAAAATAATGGAGGGACACCGAAAAGAAAAACTTTCTGAACTCTATCGCAAACTAGCGGCTGATTTCATCAATCAGGAGTCAAACCGACAATCTATGGCGACAGTGACAGACACGATTGTTTCTCGCGATGGAAAGACCGTTCGCGTGCTTCTTACTGTTCTTCCAGAAGAAAAAACTCCTGCTGTTATTGATTTTTTGAATAGAAATAAAAGAGAATTTGGTTTGTATATTAAGAATAATTCAAAAATAGGCAGACTTCCCCACTTTGACTTTTTAGTCGATAAAGGAGAATATAACAGACAAGCCCTTGATACTATCGAATAGTGGCGTCGTGGCGAAGTG
>CBDUNJ010000045.1:0-4235 GCA_965368565.1 uncultured bacterium | reverse complement strand
TTACCACCAACAGCAAGACGAGCTAACTACTGGATGTTTAATTATATTGGATTGGATAAGTTGCCATATTTTATTGTGTATGAGAAATGATGAGTAAGGAATAGGAAAGAACTATATAATTAAATATATAGTTCTTTTTTAAAATACAACAAGAGAGCTCCATAAGGGTTTTTCCACACTGTGGAAAAGATTGGGTCGACGAGTGTGGTGAGGTGTTGTATAGTAAAAATAGTATAACCCTTTTTGAAAGCCTCTTTTTTGTACGCTTGGCCTGTATTGGAGAAAGGTTTTCTGAATATTATGTATACCATATCTTCATATTGCATGTATTTGGTAAAGAGATTTTTTCTTGTTGCGAGCATCGTGCTCGTTTTTTTTCTGCCACATACAGTATCCGCGACCACCACACCAGAAACGTTTGATGAACAACGAGATGTTATATTCCCGACATACGACACACAGAGCGTGGAATTTTTTTCCAACACCACTAACCTTCAAACAGAGCCAGCTCTCGGGTTTGTTGAGACAACCGTGCCGCTAACACCGGAGAACACGAAAGACATATGGACTACGAGCTATTATTCATATGATGGTGTTTCGGCGACTCCGGGTGGTGGGCAAGATGATGAGTATCTTGTAGCAGGTGGTTGGGGTGATTCCTATTATGCACTTATGGAGTTTGACATTGCCGATTTGCCAGATGATGTTGTTTCAGTGCGACTTGATTTGTACAATGCATCGCCACGTGGAAGGTATGCACCGGGATTATATCTTGATCGCATTACCGAGTTTTGGGATTGGCGAACACAGGGTACGGGGAGAGATCGTGAGCGACTGTGGTGGGCAGACCGCCCTAGCACAACATACATAGAGACGCTCCCTGCACCGGCCAAGGACGCAGCATATTCTATTGATATAACAGAACTCTACCGAGGGTGGAAGAGCGGTCTGTATCCAAACTATGGACTTCAGATTCGTCCGATGAATACTTGGAATGTGTGGGCGGAGTTTTATAGCTCCGACTATGTTGGTAGTCCTGAGTTGGCACCACGTCTTGTTATTACAACAGAGGAGGATATGTCGAGCGAGTGTTGTGCTAGCGTCCTCTTCTTGCCTGGAATTCAGTCAAGTATTTTGAGCGATGGTGATAATAGGTTGTGGCCGCCGACTTTCGGGGATGTGAAGACCGATTTGGGGAAATTGGCTCTTCGCGATGATGGCACACCAGTAACTGAAGATATTGTGGTTGAAGGCATTGTTGAAGATTTTAATGTAGGTCCTGTTTCTACAGCTGTGTATGGTGACTTTGTTACACATATGGACGCATTGGTTGCTGGTGGCATTATTGGTGAGTGGGAGCCACTTGGCTATGATTGGCGTTTTTCACCTGAATATATTTTGGAGCATGGTATACGCACATCCGCGACGACCACCATTGATGTTATTGAGACATTGGAACAATTGGCTGTTGACTCAAAAACAGGAACGGTCTCAATTGTCGCACACTCAATGGGTGGCCTTTTGGGGAAGGTGGTTATTGCAAAATTGATTGAGCAAGGTAAAGAGGATTTGGTTGAGTCATTTATTATGGTTGGCTCACCACAGCGTGGCACACCAAAAACTATTGCCTCGTTACTGCATGGCTACGGTATGGATATTTCGTTCGGGCCGTTTGTGTATCTTAATAAAGCGTACCCGCGCGCATTGGGACAGAACCTTGAGAGCGCACACAACCTTTTGCCATCGCAGAGCTATTTTGAGGAGGTTGCCGATTCGCTTATTACATTTGCTGATGGCACATTGCTGACTGAAGATTGGCGAAACCAGTGGGGTGAGTCTGTTGATAGCTTTAATGAACTTTTTGAGTTTCTTTCTGGTAGGGTGCTCGGGCTGCCCGTTCGTTCGACGCCACTTTTTGATGACACCCAGAGTCCCGAAGTGCTTCGTGAGGATTTGTTGTCTAGAGCGGATGATTTGCATAGTGAGTATGACAACTTCGTTTTCCCCGAGCATATGCGTGTGGTACAGGTTGCCGGTTGGGGAGTGCCGACGTTGAAGGGGATTAGATATACAGAAGATGATGATGAGATTGACTATCAACCACTATTTACTGAAGAGGGCGATGGTACTGTGGTATATCCGAGTGCAGTGAGTGGAGATGGAGAAAGGTATTATTTTAATCTTGTTGAATATAATTCACTTGAAAATATTCCAGATTTTCAACACAGAGATCTGCTAGGGGCGGTTCCGGTTTATGAGTTACTAAAATCAATACTGCAAAATTCTGATGTCGAGATTGATTTTATAACAAATACAAAACCAGATGTAACGAATCTCACAGACCGTCTACTTGTCAGTGCACACTCGCCAGTCACATTGGGTGTATATGATGCCGAAGGGCGGTTTACTGGTATTAAGCCCAATCAAGATCCATCGGCTGATGTGCATTTCATAGCAAATGACATTCCTCAGAGCGAGTATATACCCTTCGGTGAAGGGCAGTATATTCTTTTGCCAAATGAAGGCACCTATACCTTCAAAATGAATGGCACTGACACTGGCACAGCAGATGTGTGGATAGAGCGCATTTCTGAAGACAAAATCACTGAGAGTACACGTTATACGGATATAGTCGTTACAGATATGACAGAGGTGGCATTTACTCTGGAACAGAGTGGAGAAAATCCAACTGTTGTTGTGGATACAGATGGTGATGGAGTGGTGGATAAAGTGATTCGCCCAGATGATGAGTGGGTGGATCCAGTAGAAGCACTCAGTATTTTAAGGGACGTTATTGGTGGATTAAATGTGGGAAAGCAATTACAAAAACAGCTCTCTAAGAAGGTTGATATACTGGAGCGGAAAATACTTTTCTATCTTGACTCAACTCCAGGGCACGACAATCCAACACCAATTAATGCGTCGCTTGATGATTTGTCTCGGACAATTCTTCGACATAGGGACGAGGGTGCACTTACTGAATATGACGTGGTGAGAATATTGGGTATACTTATAGAAATTGAAAATTCACTATAATGAACATTATGAAGAAAAAAATACTTGCACTCCTTGTCATTGCTGTTATTTGTTTTGGTATTGGGTATGTGCTGACAAATAGTTATGATTTTGGTTTATGTTATGCAAATGTTGACACAAACACATTTGATTCGTCATGCATTAATTTTTATGAGCGAATTGGCGACCCTCTCTTTTACGGTATGGGTGCACTGGCATTAGTATTTCTAATTCTCACTTTTGTGCCGAAGGCATTCTCGTGGTGGTGGAAATTTGCCGTGTGGTTTATTCCACTCGCAATCATTGTGTTTGTTATTACCCCAGACCCACAGGGGTGGGTATCACCAATTCCATATCCAGAGACAGTCTTTCAGTGGGTGAGTGGCTTCTATGTCATTGTAAGCGTCTTTATTATTGGCGCACATACCGCGAAGGAGCGTTAGAAGTGTTGTATTAAAAGTGAGATTTTGGGATAGGGGGAAGAATTATATATTTAATTATATATTTAATTATATAATTCTTTTTTAAGATGCCATAAGAGGGCTTTGTGAAGCCGTTTTTTGAATGTTGTTTTCATGCACTGGTGTGTGCACCGCAGTATGTGCTTTTTGGATAGGGGAGGGTGTGAGAGTGAACGGAGTGCTATACTGAGGTCTGTAGACTATTTACTACTTACTACCCATTATATGAATAAAACAATTATTGGAATTGCTGTTGCCATTGTTCTTGTTGGTGGTGTGTGGTGGGAAATTACTCGCACAGAAGTGCCTCTTGATACTGAGGACAATGACACTTCTGTGGAGGATATACATACTGGCATACTTCCATATACATCAGGTGTAAAAGGCACGGTGCTCCGTGGACCTATATGTCCTGTCATGCAATACCCACCAAACCCACAATGTGATGACAAGCCATATCACACAACAGTGCATCTGTTGAGAGACAATAAAAAATTTGCCTCTATACAAACAAATGAGACTGGCGAGTATGCATTTATGGCGCCACCTGACGAATATGTTCTCTCTGCGGTGAGTGGTGAACCATTCCCACGGTGTGAAGATGAAGTAGTTATCATTGAACCTGACGTGGTTACAACAGTAGCTATTTCTTGTGACACGGGCATTCGGTAGAGAGCACGTTTTGATGTGAAGCTGTGGCAGGGAATAGGCCATGGCTTTGAATGTATTAGAAAGGCCGACGTGCGTACACGTCGTCCT
>CBDUNJ010000044.1:0-4283 GCA_965368565.1 uncultured bacterium | reverse complement strand
AAACCAAGTCCTAGTGGTCGGAATCGCTTCGAATTCTTATGGATTGCCTCGGTTGGATACCCAGACAGATCAACGAGAATTTCCTGAGCTGTGAAGATGATTCGCGCAGCGTGCTCGAAAGCACGTGTGTCAAACACACCAGCATCACTCAGGAAGGCACAGAGATTCAGCGACGCAAGATTGCATGCCGTGTCCTCAAGGAACATGTACTCAGAGCACGGATTACTTCCCGTGATCTCACCGTTCCCTGGGCAGGTGTGCATTCTGTTGGTGACATCATGGAACTGCATTCCAGGGTCGCCACACGACCATGCGGCATCGACAATCTTGCTGAAGAGGTCCTTTGCACGCACCTCTTCCAGGACAGTGTCGGTCGTGACTGCTCGGAGAGACCAGGAACGGTCATCTTCGACGGCACGCATGAACGCATCTGTGACTCGCACAGAATGGTTGGCATTCTGGAACGGCACAGGCGGGTCTTCGATAATAGATTCAGGGGTGCATCGTCCTTCTCTGAGAAGAATACGGAGATTATCCTCGGCTTCTTTCTTGGAGTTGACGAATGCATAGATGTCGCCGTGATTGGCATTCAGGACAACCATCTTTGCCGCACGACGTGTCTTGCCACCCGATTTGATTGCTCCGGCAGATGCATCAAGCATTCGCATGAAAGACACTGGTCCGGAAGCAATGCCTCCACCAGAAAGCGCGTCTCTGGAACAGCGGATTTCTGACACATTGGATCCGCACCCAGAGCCTTTCTTGAAGAGCCGCGCTTCTGTTGTTGCCAGCTCCATGATGCCTTCCATGGAATCCTCCACAGAAAGGATGAAGCAGGCAGAGGATTGTGGGTTCTTCTCGCGACCAACATTGAAGAAGACTGGCGAGTTGAATGCAGCACGCTGCTCGAGGAGCAGTGTTGCGAGTTCAGCACGGAAAGTCTCTACATCTTGATGTGACTGAAAGTACTCATGCTCCGAACCGTGGCCTGCGATAGTGTTGACGACGCGAGCAATGAGATCACGAATACTTTCGTTTGGCCCACAGTATTTTTGTGCTGTGATGGCAACTGCTCGATCAGACCAGTTCACAGGCGCCTCAAGAGTTCTGTCGAAAATAGCAACGTCGTCGCTATTACGAATAACAGCTCGTCGCATGCTCCATGCAGTGATTTCGAACGGGTCGACGTTCTCGGCACTGAAGTGTCGGACGGGCGAGAGTCCTGTGCGGACATCTGCGGGTGGGTATGTAGACATACCTTTCTCCTTTATATGTGAATGTGAAGAGCGTCTGCCCTCCATTCTACTCTTTTGAAGCTCTCTGTCAAACTTTTTTTAAACACGCCACACATAAAAATACTTTCAAATAGCCGCCCTTTTATTCTTATGTTTTTTGGCTATACTGAGTTATATGAATTCCGAGAAAACACGAGGACACTACCACCCACTGACCATTGTACAGAGAGATATGATACGCATCTTTGATGAGATGGGTTTTTCTGTGGTGACTGGTCCAGAGATAGATTCGGAACACTACAACTTTAATATGCTTAATGTTCCACCTGATCATCCAGCGCGTGATATGCAAGACACTTTCTGGATTAAGAATCCAGAAAGTGAAATCCGAAATCCGAAATCCGAAATCCGAAACGAAGAAGTGACAAAGGAAAAGATGTTGTTGAGGACACAGACATCCAATATGCAGATTCGCTATATGGAAGAGAATGAGCCACCTATTCGAGTCATCTCTCCAGGTAAGGTGTATAGAAATGAAGCAACAGACGCGCGTCATGAGGCAGTCTTCCATCAGATAGAGGGACTAGTGGTTGATGAGGGCGTTACTCTTGCGCATTTGAAGGGCACGCTTGAGAAAGCGTTGGGAGAACTCTTTGGTGGCAATACAGAAATTCGCATGCGCCCGGGGTACTTTCCATTTGTGGAGCCAGGGGTTGAAGTGGATGCAGAATGCTTCCGTTGTGGGGGGTCAGATACATTGTGTCGGCTTTGTAAGGGATCTGGTTGGATAGAGCTTATGGGCGCTGGTATGGTGCATCCAAAAGTGCTCTCTAATGTAGGTATTCACCCACGGAAGTACAGTGGCTTTGCTTTTGGTGTTGGTCTTGAGCGATTGGCGATGGTGAAGTATGGCGTTGAGGATATACGGGTATTTCTTTCTGGTGATCTTCGGGTAACTAATCAATTTTAAATATGTTGATTTCGTATAACTGGCTAAAGGAATATATCAAGGATGTGCCAACACCAGAAAAATTGGTGGACGTACTTTCACTTCATGCATTTGAAGTTGAGGGTCTTGAGGAAAAAAATGGCGATACAGTCATTGATATTGATGTACTGCCAAACCGTTCACACGATGCACTCTCACACGACGGCATTGCTCGTGAAGTGGCAACGCTTCTTGATACCGACTACACACTGCCGACTAATGAGTATGCAACTGATGCTGGTGTGCGTACGAGCGAGTATGTTGAGCTTACAGTAGAAAATGAACATCAGGTGCCACGAGCAACCAAGCGACTTTTTACCGACGTGGAAGTAGGCGAGTCACCAGCGTGGGTTAAGGAGCGTCTTTCTGCATTGGGACAGCGCTCTATCAACAATGTGGTGGATATTACTAACCTGGTGATGTTTGAGACAGGCCAGCCGGTACACGCTTTTGATTTTGATAAGATTAAAGATGAAGCACGAAATCCGAAATCCGAAATCCGAAAAAAGAAAATTGTAATACGAGGCGCCAAGAAGGGCGAGAAAGTGGCAACGCTTGATGGTGAGGAGTGGGAGCTTGAAGAGGGTATGCTCGTGATTGCTGACGATGAGCAAGCACTTGATATTGCTGGGGTCAAAGGTGGTGCGCATTCAGGTGTTGATGAAAATACAACACGAGTGCTCCTTTCTGCGTGCAACTTTAGCCCAACACATATTCGAAAGACTTCACGAACGCTCGGTTTGATTACGGACGCCTCAAAGCGTTTTGAGCAGGGTATCACACCGGCATTTATTGATAGAGCGCACGACCGCGCAGCGTACTATTTGAGCGAGTTTGCAGGCGCAACGGTGGCGGAGGATGTGATGGGTCTCTATCCGCATCCACGAAAACCATACAAAGCGGGTGTGTCTCTTGAAGAGATACACAATAAGCTTGGCGCTGATTTGTCGGAGAAGGAAGTGGGTGCTATTTTTGATAGGCTTGGTTTTGTCTATGAAATGGTGACACCGCGCGAGCAGATTGTAGAGAAAGCACAAGAACTCGTTGGTAAACCATATAAGTATGGAGCAAGTATTTCCTACGATGCCCCTGAAGCTTTTGACTGCTCTTCGTTTACTGCATATCTCTATGTTGGTGCGGGTATTGGCATTCCACGAATGACTCCTGATCAGTATGTATTTGGTGAGCAAATTGAGAAAGATGAGCTCAAGCCAGGTGATATTATCTTTGCCCGCAATAATAATCCCGATGAAGAAGTAGATGTGACACTTACTGATGGCACAACAGTACAGAAGAAAACAGTGCTCAGTGAATCAAAGGAATGTCTTCCGGGTACTACAATAGAGGGTGGTATTGACCATAACGGTATTTACCTTGGTGATGGAAAAATTATCCATGCATCAGGTATATGGCACAAAGGCGAGGTGGTTATTGAAGATCTTGATGAAACACCAGCATTCAAAACAATTGTTGGTTACCGACGAATGCCTGGTATTGAGAGTAAGCGTTTCGTCGTCACCATTCCACCTGAGCGCATCGATTTGATGGCAGGACGTGGCTTCTTTGTGTCGGGCAACAGTGAGGATTTGATTGAAGAAATTGGGCGCGTATATGGCTACTTCAACATTGAGGCGAAAGAACTACCAAAAGCAGAGAAAAAGCCAGTGGTGAATAAGGAAGTCTACTATGCAAACAAAATCCGCGACCTCTTGGTGGGGGCAGGTTTTTCAGAGGTGATGACCTACTCATTGGTGAATGAGGGCGATGTTGCACTTCTAAATCCATTTGCAAGTGATAAATCACATATGCGGACATCTCTTAAAGAAGGAGTAGCACAAGCACTTCTGATGGGAGAGAAGAATAAACCACTTTTAGGCGCTAGTCTGGTAAGGGTGTTTGAGATTGGGACGGTCTTTACAAAAGAAGGCGAATATACAAATCTTGCTATTGGAACAAATGAGAAGAAGGCGGCGAATAGACTTGAAGATATACAGAAACAACTATTTGAAATTCTTGGCGACATAAGTATGAAGGTTAGTGAAGGTGTTCTTGAGACAAAC
>CBDUNJ010000043.1:0-4284 GCA_965368565.1 uncultured bacterium | reverse complement strand
CCATACTTGCCAAAAGAGTGACATATCAACACTCTCAAGTTGATTCCCGCCACCAAGTACATAGGTGTTTTGTGAAGCCCGGTCTTTTCCTGTTACAAACCCAAGTGAAAAGGCGCCAGCGATGATTGCTGTTGCCAAAAGTATAACGGATGCTTTTGAGAGAAAATCTTTCATATACACGTCTTGCTATTATTGCATATCTATACGTATTTCGAAAATAGTATATAGGAAAAAAACATTTCTTTCTGTGGATAGAAATGTGTCACAGAGTTCGTTACTAGTTGTATACTATAGGCAATGTTGCAGAAGCAATCACACAATGGCATAACATGGATTGATGTTGAATCTCCTACACGTGATGAGATACGCATTCTTATGGAAGAGTACAGTTTGCATCCCACTATTGCTGAAGAGCTTCTTGCTCCTTCATTGAAGCCACGTTTGGATGTGTACAATGAAGGGCTGTATGTGATACTCCACTTTCCTGCTGTCAGACATACTCACAAAAAAGATACAAAAAAACAAGAAATTGACTTTGTTCTTACAAAAAAAAGCATTATTACTGTCCGGTACGATACCGTTGATGCACTGCATAAATTTGAAAAAATATTTGAAGTGAATCATGTTTTGGACAGGGCTTCTTTTGGTGATCACTCAGGACATCTTTTTTTCTATATGATAAAGAAGTTGTATAAATCACTTGTTCATGAACTTGAATATATGGAAAGTGCCATCAGCCATATTGAAGAGGAAATGTTCGCGGGCCACGAAAAAGATATGGTTGTGTCTCTCTCAGAAATGAGCAGAGAGCTTATTGACTTTCAGCGTACTATTTCATATCACGAGGAAATACTTGATTCACTGCAGGTTGCCGGGCGGTCTTTTTATGGAGATGACTTTAGTTTGTATTTGCGGAGAATTGTCAGTGAATACAGACGTGTTGAAGATATACTGCAAGGATTGCGAGAATATGTTAGTGAATTGCGCGAGACAAACAACTCTCTTGTTTCAACAAAACAAAATGAAGTAATGAAGGTGCTCACTATTATGGCATTTGTTACATTCCCTCTTTCTCTTGTAGCAAGTATTTTTGGTATGAATACAGAGTACCTCCCTATTGTTGGGCGTCCAGGAGACTTTTGGATAGTGATAGAAATTATGGCAGTCTTAACACTCTTTATGTTTTGGTTCTTTAAACATAATAAGTGGCTCTAAGTGTCTGGGAGACACTTAGAGAACTCAAAATTCACCTAATAAACGTCGCCCGAAGGGCGACGCTCTTTCTCCTTTCCCTTTTCTCCTTTATACTCTCTATAATGCTTCGTATTTATAATACTCTTACAAAGAGTGAGGAAGAATTTAAGCCGTTAGAGCCACAGAAGGCTCAGGTGTATCAGTGTGGCCCAACAGTGTATTGGACACAGCACATTGGCAATATGCGCGCTATGGTGCTTGCAGACCTCGTGTGGCGCTCTCTTTCCTATTTAGAATATGATGTCACTTTTGTGCGGAACTATACAGATGTTGGGCACTTAACGGGCGATAATCTTGGTGATGCCGATCAAGGGGTTGATCGTATGCAAAAGGCTGCAGAACGTGAAGCAACAACACCAGAAACAATCGCAAATCGGTATATTAGTCAGTTTGAGGAAGATATAGAAAAACTTAATGTGCTCTCCCCTGCTCAGACACCTCGTGCGACTGAATATATAAAACAAATGATTGCGCTTGTTGGCACACTTCTTGAAAATGGTTTCGCGTACACAACATCACAAGCCGTATATTTTGATATAAGTACGAAAGAAGACTACACAAAACTATCTGGTCAAAAATTAGATGCTCAGGAGTCAGGTGCCGGTGTCGGCACTGTCTCTGATGAAGAAAAACGTCATCCGCAGGATTTTGCATTGTGGTTTTTTAAGACAGGTTCACACAAAGAGGCGCTTCAGACATGGCATTCACCATTTGAATCGCCAGAGGTAGACAATGGTGAGGGTTTTCCTGGTTGGCATATTGAATGTTCAGCAATGATTGAAGCACTGCTTGGAGAAACTGTTGATATTCACATTGGTGGCATTGAACACATTTCTATTCATCACACCAATGAAATTGCACAGAGTGAATCGGCACACAATGCTCCACTTGCAACCATTTGGATGCACAACGAACACTTGCTTGTTGATGGTAAAAAGATGGCAAAGTCTGAAGGAACAGCCTATTGCGTGTCTGATGTTATTGAGCGTGGATTTGATCCACTGGCGCTCCGGTATTTCTTTTTGGGCGCACAGTATCGTTCACAACAGAACTTCACGTGGGAGGCCTTAGAGGCGGCACAGGCGGCATATGTGCGGTTAATTCAACGCCTTCGTGAGTACAAAGGTGAAGGAGTGCTACTTCCAGAGTATCGTGAGCGATTTGTGGCACATCTTGAGGATGATTTTAATGTTCCAGCAGCGCTTGCTGTGGTGTGGGAAATGCTAAAAGATGACACGCTCTCTCCTGCTGATGTGTATACGACTGCTCTTAGTTTTGATGCGGTGCTTGGGTTGCGACTTAAAGAAAGAGCAGAAGAGGAATCAGTTATCCCTGAAGATGTGCAACAACTTGCAGAACGACGTGAAGAAGCACGAAAGGACAAAGATTGGGACAAGGCTGATAAACTCCGAGCAACTATTCTTGAGAAAGGTTATGAGGTACAAGATACAGATGAGGGGCCGTTTGTGAAGAAATTGGGAAATGAATAGAAATGTATTGAAATGAGGACGTGTATTTTCATACGATATCGTATGAAGATACAGTATTGCCTACAGTAAAAAAGAGGCCCGTCGCATTCGCGACGGGCCGTGGTTTAGGTCAACTGAGCCGGAGATGTGGAAGTTCCACACGAGTCGCTGTGTCCGACCGCAACAATCTTGCGGAGATCCCCCATGTAGTAAAAGAATTCCGTTTTTTGGGTTTTGTTCTCACTTTCAAATACTAGAGTTTGGCTGTCTGCTAGATATCTGAGCAGTTTTGCTATGAAGGAACCAGAAGATTCTCGAAAATAAGCAATGACATTACTTTTTTCATTTTGCTTAAGAAACAGTAGAAGATCAGCGTATGTCGCTGTTTCCGGAAAGATTTGGGCACGATGGTTGTTTGTATTGCAGTTCTCAGCCTTTATCCCTCCTCGGTTTGCGAGTAAGCGATAGATTACTTCCATTCGAATGTGTTTTTCGCCCGAGTGTGTTCTAATGAACGCCTGTTTACCACCAAGGCCAATGAGTGTGCCTTCTAGATAGCCTCTGTGGTTATTTTTCTCCTGTGAAGTTAAGAATACGGTGACTTGTTTCCTAAGAAATCGTCTGCGGAAATTTTTTACCGCAACTCGAAGTTCTTTTAGAGTAAGCTTGTGTGGCTCGAGAAGTCTCTGTTTTCTTGCAAACACCATATTACTCTCCTGTTCCTGAGTGGTTTGATAGTTATTTTTCACCAAATCCTCCAAACTTCAGTGACGTCAGCCCAGCGTACCTCGCAGTCTGACAGTGTGATTTTCTTTGGATCAACGTCTTTCATCTTGCCGGTACAAGTACTACCGTCATTGAGATTAACAAGCACCTCTTTGCCGATGTGTTGCTTGCGAAATTCTGCAAGCTGAGTTGCGGTGTCAAAGTTAACCACGAGTACGTCCATACGACACCTTTGTAGTGTTCGTCTTTTTGCACTTTACAATATTTTTTGAATAGTAGCAAGTTTTTTATTTGTCCACCTGCTGTACACATCTAACTCCCGTTAAGCCGTATTTAATGAAAATAGACACGTGTGTGTCTGTGTTACAATAAATCATGTAATACTTTTTGCTATGTCAAAACCTCCGCAACTTCGAGTACCACCACAGAGTTTAGATTCTGAAAAAGCACTTCTTGGCTCTATTATGCTTCGTCCTGAAGTAATGCATGATATAGCTGACATTGTTTCTGGAGATTCTTTTTATTCTGAAAAACATAGGACTATTTTTGAGTCAATGACTGCTCTCTTTTCAAAGAGTGAGCCGATAGATCTTGTTTCTCTTTCGGGCAAACTAACAGAGGCAAAGAAAATAGATCGTGCTGGCGGAATGAGTTACCTTGCTGAACTTGTTGATATGGTTCCTTCTGCTGCAAATGCTACCTACTATGCGGATATGGTGCAAAAGAAGTATGTGATGCGCCAATTAATTGAAGCTGCAAACTATATTAGTGATCTTGGATATAAAGAAGAACGTGATATTGAAGAGGTGTTGGATGACGCAGAACGCAAAATGTA
>CBDUNJ010000042.1:0-4289 GCA_965368565.1 uncultured bacterium | reverse complement strand
TTTGTTTGCGCAAATCCGAACGCCTACCCTCGTTCACCGACAGAGTGGTGTCACGCTCATACAATTTTTGTTTAAGTGAATCAAGAGAGCTCTTGTCACCATTCATATTACCTTGCATTGTTATTAGTATAACACCACAGACTGCTTCCGTGTAGCAACCAACTCCCCATTCTACAGCTGGCTCGCCTGAAGCGCTCTATTTATCTCTTTAATTATTTGTGGGCGTTTTTCAGAAACCGCTTCAAGATACCCTGTATGCATTACCACAGCTTCCGTAGCAAGATCGGTAAATGGTGATTCGTGCTGTACATACCCAAGTGCGTGGAGAATACCAAGAGCAGCTCCTGCCTCAACGGCAGCCACACTTGCAGGATACATCTCTTTTTTTAACGTGTAACCGGTTGCTTCAATAATCTGGAACACTTCTTCTAATGGTTCATCTTGCGGAACTAATCGTTCGGCAAGTCGTACTATGTTTTGAAATACAGAAAGATTTTTTGAATATGGTGCAAGCTCTTGATACATATTCACTTTTGGTGCTACGTGTACGATCCGCATACCCCCCTTTCCACGAACAAGAGATACCTCACTTTGTGAAAAAGGTTGCAACCCAAACCGATGCCTTGACTCAAGTTTCCGGACACTTTTTGCATATCCGTATACTTTTCCCAATTCTTTTGTAATAAGCACGAAAACACGATCTGCCTCCCCTCGTTCAAATGAATGCACTACAAATGCATCTGTATGGTATTTGGTATGCCCCATATTTTATAGTGCTATAACAAGCTCAACGCCATCAAGATCAACACTTTCTCCATCAGAAGAATCGCTGTAGTATACATCTGAAAGTGATGCTGTTTTCATAATCTCTTCTTTGTTTTTTTCAATAAGCTCCTTGCCAAGCGTATCTGCAACAACGGTGAGTGTTACTTGATCTGTTGGTTCAAGGTCTTTTTTCTTGCGCATACTTTGAATTGCGCGAATTAATTCACGAACTTGCCCTTCTTGTTTAAGTTCTGGAGTTAACTCTGTATCCAATTCTATATCACCGTCACCATCTATAAAGGTGACACGCTTAATGTTTGTTTCCTCCTGAATCAGTCGTATCATTTCAGGCTTATTTCGGATTTCGGATTTCGGATTTCGGATTTTGAGTTCTGCGAGTGGTTGTCGCACCTTAATGCCAGCCTGTGTGCGCGCATCAAGAGCACGTGTTACCACGGCACGCACTTCTTCCATATCATTGAGAATACCTGTATCAAAACGTCCTGTCGCAGGCCACTCTGCAAGGTGCACACTCTTATGAACGATGCGAGCTGGCACAACCTTCTGGAGACGCAGATAGATATCTTCTGCAGTAAACGGCATATATGGTGCCATAAGACGAGCGAGTGTCTCCAATACAACTGTAAGTGTTTCAAGTGCCTGCTTTCTTTCTTCTCCACTACCTTTCATCCGATCCCGTGAGCGACGCACATACCAAGTTGAAAGGTCGTCTACAAATTCACCAAGAGGTCGTGCCCCTCGGTCAAGTTCGTACTTTTCAAGTCCGTCAGTTACCTGAGCTGTTGTCTCCGCAAGGCGCGCCATAATCCACTCATCAAGTGGGTCAGAGCTCTTTTCACCAGTTATGACTGAGGTATCTGCATAGAGCTCATAAAATGAGACAACGTTAGAAAGTCTCCCAACTACTTTTCGGAACACTTCTGCAACACCTTCTTCAGAAAAACTAATATCTTCTCCACGTACCACAGGTGATGTCATTAAATAGTACCGCACTGCATCAGCACCATATGTAGTAATCACCTCAAGGGGATCGGGGTAATTCTGTAAACTCTTACTCATCTTCTGACCATCTTCTGCAAGAATGGTACCGTTCACAATCACATTTTTATATGGGGCTTTATCAAACAAACCAACCGAAAGAACCAGGAGTGAGTAGAACCACCCACGTGTTTGGTCTACTCCTTCTGCAATAAAGTCTGCAGGAAAACCTTGCCCACTCGCTGGGTCAAACACATCAAGGTTTTCAAATGGGTAGTGGTGCTGAGCATACGGCATTGAGCCAGACTCAAGCCAACAGTCAAATACTTCAGGAGTTCTGTGTAATCTTTCGCCCTTGGCGTTAATTACTGGAACATCATCTATGTGCGGCAAATGGTAATCCAATGTGTATTCGGCATTGTGTGGCAATGGCACAAAAGACATTTCTTTCATCTCACCAGTTCCGAGGTTGTAGGTAGAATCTTTTTTAATTTCAACTCCTCTATCGATATCAGCGCCTTCAGCAACAGCAAAAAAACTATTGAGCACTGCCTGGTGTGCAACAATCAGTACTGTCTCATCTGCATACTTTGATTCTATGTCATAAAGAAACTCTCCGACTCGTTTCTTCAAATCCAAAAGAGACTCTCCTTTTTCAGGCGCGCGAACATACTGATCTCGAGTATTCATAAAATGCTCGTGATATGTTTCTATAGATTTACCTTCAAAGACACCCACTTTAAGTTCGTGTATTCGCCGATCATACTCGATAGTTTCTTTTGGAATACCAAGTCCTTCTGCTAGCAATTCGGCAGTTTCTCGTGTTCGTATAAATGGTGAAGCGATAACTTTTGTTATTCCCTCACCGGCAAGTCTTTCTGTGAGTGAAGCAACCTGCGCCTCTCCTCGCTCAGTTAAATGGTGCACATTATCAACTAAACTACTAAGCACACCTTTAACATTTGCTTCTGACTCACCGTGTCGAGCCAGTATATATCGATTACCAGAGCGTTTTGTGTGCAGAGTAAGCTCCTCAAGAGAACCCATCACCAATCGCTCAGCACCATCTTCAGATTCCCACACAGGCAATGGGGCGCCCCAAAAACGACTGCGGGAAATTGCCCAATCACGGGCACCCTCAAGCCACTTACCAAAACGACCTCGTCCAATTTCTTCTGGTACCCAATTAATTCCCTTATTCACTTTGACCAACTTATCTTTCAAATCAGTCACTCGTATAAACCACGATGAGTGTGCGTAATTCAAGAGCGGAGTTTTACATCGCCAACAGTGTGGATATGAGTGGGTAATTTTTTCTTTTGCAAATAACTTTTCTGTATGTGCCAAGTGTTTAATGATTTCTATGTCTGTAGACATATGATCATCTTTTGGCTTAACCGACATTCCTTTAAAGTCGGTTACCTCATCAGCAAAAACACCTGATTCAGTGACGTGATGTACCAATGGAATATCATATTCCTGAGCTAACTCTAAGTCTTCTGCGCCGAATGCCGGTGCCAGGTGCACAATACCGGTTCCCTCATCAGTAGTTACATATGGCGCTGCATACACTTTCCACGCATTTTCTTTATGTGGTAAATCAATATCTCTGTAATATTCAAAAGGTGGTTCGTATGAAAGCCCAACAAGTGTGCTTCCTTGCTCCTCCGAAAGGACAGTGTGTTCCTTGTCAATAAAGACGCTCTCCGCCTGATCACTCGCAACAATGTATCGCCGACCTTCAGATTCGACTGTTGCATACGTTATATCGACATGTACTGCTGCCGCAACATTGCCAGGAAGTGTCCAGGGTGTTGTCGTCCAAATAAGCAGAGACGTGTTGTTTCGCTCAGCAAGAGGGAATGGGACGGTAACTGCAAAATCTTTAATGTCCGCATATCCTTGTGTTACCTCAAAGTTAGAGAGTGTGGTCTCACAACGCGGACACAGATGCATTGACTTAAAACCTTTGTAGACCAGACCCTTTTCGTGAAGCCTATTAAACGCCCACCATACTGATTCTGTGTATGTTGGATCCATTGTTCTGTAATCAGAACTCATATCAACCCAACGCCCTGTTTGTGGGATAATGTCCTTCCAATCATCCGCATAACGAAGCACGCTCTTTTTGCCGTTTCATTAAACTTCTCAACGCCGTGTATCTTGATATCTTTTTTTGACTCAAGCCCGAGTTCTTTCTCAACAATGTTTTCTAGTGGCAATCCGTGACAGTCCCAACCCCACTGACGACGAACATGCCGTCCTTGCATTGTTCTATATCGAGGAATTACATCTTTAATCGTGCCCGCAAGCAGGTGTCCATAATGAGGTAATCCTGTTGCAAAAGGAGGTCCGTCATAAAAGACGTATTCATTCTTCTTGCCAAGAAGTCGTTTCCACAAAGGCAAAGAGCGTCCTTGTGTGTTTTCAAGAGACTTTTCAAAAATCTGATGATCCTTCCAAAAAGCAAGTATTTCTTTTTCCCTTTTTCCCCTCCCCTCAGAATGTGTCATAGGACCATACTA
>CBDUNJ010000041.1:0-4421 GCA_965368565.1 uncultured bacterium | reverse complement strand
CTGATAGAGAACCGGAGCAAGTAGAAGAAGAAAATCACTTTTTCCGTTTTTCAAAATATGCAGATGCACTTACTGAGTATTTAAATAAAGAGGAGAGTGTTGTGCCTGAAGAACGACGACGAGAGGCCCTGTCTTTTATTGAGAATGGTCTGGTGGATTTCTCCATTTCTCGCCGCAAAGAACGTGTGTCGTGGGGTGTGCCGGTTCCAGATGATGATGCGTATGTAATGTACGTGTGGTTTGATGCGCTCACTAACTATATTTCAACACTTGGATGGCCTAATGAGGAGGGTGATTTTGCTACATTCTGGAAGAATGGCTATACACTCCAGGTGGCAGGGAAAGATCAGGTGCGGTTTCAGTCATTGATGTGGGCTGCAATACTTATGTCAGCCGACATCAAACCGACCGATTCAGTTTTCTACCACGGGTTCATAACAAGCGAAGGGAAGAAAATGAGCAAGTCAATTGGAAATGTAATCAACCCTTTTGATTTGGTGGAGAAGTATGGCACAGAGGCAGTGCGGTACTATTTGTTGCGTCACGTACATCCAACTGATGACAGTGATATCACCGAAGAGAAGGTGCGAGATGCATATAACGGTAACTTGGCAAATGGTCTTGGAAATGTGGTGGCACGCATAATGAAAATGGCAGAAGATAATCTTGATGCTCCAGTAGAGATACCAGCACCAACTCCATTTGCAAAAGAGTATACAGACGCTCTTGAACGGTATGCCTTTAATGAAGCAATGGATTATATTTGGAAAAAAATAGGAGAATTGGATGAGCGCATTACAGAAACAGAACCATTCAAGTTGGTGAAAACTGAACCAGAAAAGGCTAAGAAAATAATTAGTGGTCTTGCTGAGGATCTTTATGTTGTTGGACGGTTACTGTATCCGTTCCTTCCAGAAGCAAATGTTGCTATAAAAGGGGCAGTAAAGACCAACACAAAACCCGAAACACTCTTTCCGCGTATTGATGTTTAATTATATATTTAATTATATAATTAAATATATAATTACTTTTCCGACAATTTAGAACTTATGACCACTAACTCAGAACTAATCAAATACTTTGACGCGCACTCGCATTTGAACTTTAAGCAATTTGATGACGATAGAGAGGAGCTAATTAAAGAAATGCGTGAACGCGGTATATACACTATTACTGTTGGGACAGATATTGCTACTTCAAAAGAAGCGATTGCGCTTGCAGAGAAGCACGAGCATATTTATGCCACGGTGGGTATTCATCCAACTGATGTGCTGGAACATAAGTGGGATGGTAGAGCGTTTAGTGAGTTGGTGGTTCATCCCAAGGTGGTTGCTATAGGTGAGTGTGGACTTGATTATTTTCGTCTGAATTCAGAAGATGTAGAGGTTCGTGATAGGCAAAAAGAGTTGTTTGAACAACAGATTGCTTTTGCGCATGTGCACGACTTGCCACTAATGATTCACGGCAGACCATCAACAGGGAGTATGGATGCTTATGAAGATATCTTGGATACTCTTGAGGAACAGTCAGAGTTTTTAAAAGAGCAAGATGCTGGTGATGTACATTTTTTTGTTGGAACGCCTCAGGTTGCTGAGCGGTTTCTTGCACTCGGCTTCACCCTCTCATTTGATGGACCAGTCACTTTCAGCGATGAGTACAATGAGGTCATTAAAATGGTTCCGCAAGATAAAATTCTTGCTGAGACAGATGCTCCGTTTGCCACCCCGGCACCACATAGAGGACAGCGCAATCAACCTTCCTATGTAGGATACGTTATTACTAGATTGGCTGAAATTAGGGGAGAGGATGTAGAAGAATTACGCCAAGCGACTGTGGTAAATACGCAAAGAGTCTTTAGTATATCTGGACAGTAAAAAGAGACCTGCGGAGTTGCTAGGATGGCTCTGTTGTGCTACAGTAGTCCCGCTATGACAGAAACAACAGCAACAATGAAAAAGGACGAATTAGAGCTCGACACTGAAGAAAGTCGTCTATACGAGCTTGGCTTTCACCTCATTCCTTCTCTCTCTGGAGAGGATCTTAGTGCTGCTGTTGCAACTCTAAAGGAACTTATTACAAACAAAGGAGGAGTGCTTATTCGTGAACAGGTGGCAGAGAAAAAGGAACTTGCTTATGCTATACAAAAAGACATTGATAGAAAGCGATATACGTATGAGGATGCGTACTTTGGCTGGATGCAATTTACTGCAATGCCAGCTGCTGCACATGAGATAAAGGAGACTCTTGAAAATAGTGATACAGTGCTTCGATTTTTGGTTGTAAAAATCACTGAAGAAATGACACAGACATCTGAGGAAAAAGAAGAAATTCGTGCTGAACGTGAAGATGCAGCATCTGAAAACGAAGAAGTAAGTGAAGAAGAGATTGACAAAGAGATTGACAAGCTTGTTGAAGATCAGGAAGATGAAGAATAATGATATGATGAAGACGATACCAAGCGCCTCAGCTCAGAAGCCGGGTGCTCGGTGCTCAATTTTTCTAAAATCATAAACAAGTTATTCATTAAGTAAAATTGGCATGTATTTAAACAAAGCACTAGTATACGGAAACCTTACACGTGATCCTGAGTTGAAGTCACTTCCATCAGGAACAGCAGTAACTAATTTTTCAGTTGCAACAAATCGTGTGTATAACGATCGCGATGGTAATAAGAAAGAAGACGTAGAATTTCACAATATCGTTGTGTTCGGACGACAAGCCGAGACAACTGCACAGTACCTAAAAAAGGGAAGTAGCGCACTTATTGAGGGACGCATTTCAACTCGTAGTTGGGAAGGTGAGGATGGTAAGAAGAACTACAGAACTGAAATTATAGCTGAGCGAGTCCAGTTTGGTCCACGAAGTGGTGGTCCTGGAGGCGGACCAGCTGAACAAGGTTCTGGACAAAACACATCTGAGAATGATAGTATTCAGTACCCTGATGAGAAAGATGAGGGCATTAATCCAGAAGACATACCGTTCTAAGGAATTTTTAAAATATGACAAACGTAAACGTAACAGCATTATTTGACTACAAAGACACAGAGGAGCTCTTGAAGCACCTTAATCCCCATGGGCGTCTTATGGCACGACGACGAACAGGACTTTCAGCCAAGCAACATCGAGCACTTGGTAAAGCAGTGAAGCGCGCGCGCTTTATGGCATTGATCCCGTATATCATCCAGTAACCCTAATTTTAATTTATAGTCATTAGACTCACCAAACCTATCGATATCCCAGTAGTGGAACAAAGCTCACTACAGGACACATATCGAAGGGTTTTGTGTTTATGGATGGAAATAGCCAAAAGAAAAAGACGCGACCCTGTTTACCCGTGTACTGAGTGCATTAGGGTGGGGATCGCGTCATTGTACTAGTCAGTCTGGAGTCTTGCTTCCAACTATCAGAGTTCTCCCACTGGTAGTGCCTCAGTTCTCTGGAGCTCCTCCACGAGTTCGTCGAGAAGACCGTCACGGAGCTCTATCACGAGGTTGATTGCCGATTGGAAGGCACAGATTTCTGAACCAACAGCTCGATTGTTCGGATCCTTAGTGAGGGCTCTCTCAAGGAGGTTCTTCTTCTCTTTCTCCAGCTCTCTGATTTTCATATGGAGGTGGATTACTTTCCGCATCTTGACGTCCATTTCGCTGTTCCTTTCTAGGAAGCTATTCAACAGGTCTAAAAGCAAAGTACACTAACATATATAATGTGTCAATTTTCTAAACCCAGTGTCGCCCACAAAGTGGGCGACACTAATTAGGTGAATTTTGAATTGTAAAATACTACTTACTCACACGGTTTGAATATTCGCCAGTTTCGGTGTTTACCTCAACAACATCGCCAACTTCAATAAACATTGGTGTGGTAACCACGGCGCCAGTCTCAAGAGTGACGGGTTTGTTGCCACCTTGTGCGGTATTGCCCTTTACGTTTGGAGGAGCTTCGGTCACTGTAAGTTCAAGCTTGATAGGGATGGTGATATCAACTACTTTATCGTCAAACACAAGAGCCTCGACAGACAGATTTGTTTTGAGCCACTTGCCGTTGTCACCTACGGTCTCGTCTGAGAGGGCAAAGCGAGCGCTTTTGTTACCTTCGTCGTGGAACCACCATTCGCCATTGTTGTGATAGATAAAGACAACGTTTTTGTGCTCAACGTGCGCTTCCTCGATTTTGTCAGACACGTGGAAGGTGTGTTCCACCATACCGCCCGTAATGATGTTGCGAAGCTTTACTTGATTGACTGGCTTGCGCTGTTGTTTACGAAAAACGTGTGTTGCCAACACTTTATGAGGTTCGCCATTAAAGAGAATGATGTTTTTTAGTTTGAGATCGTTGTATGAAAGCATAACGAAGCTATTCTATTGCATAGAATGATAAAATACAAACTCTAATAAACTCTAAAAAAATCACAAATAACA
>CBDUNJ010000040.1:0-4428 GCA_965368565.1 uncultured bacterium | reverse complement strand
GTGTGTCTTTTTTATTGATGTTTTGAGTCAATAACGACCAACTTAAAAACGTCACGATTTGCTACAACAAGATAGGTGTGGGTACGTGCCCCTCATCCACTCCAAAAAGTGGCATTTTGTATACAAAATCCGTATAGTAAAGACAATGAAAGAGATACTACAACATCCAAACGAGGTGCTCCGTGCAACTGCGCAAGAAGTACCTGTCGAAGACATCACGACACAAACTATCCAAGAAGAAATTGCTGATATGCAAGAAGCGCTCGCAGGCGAAAGTGACGGAGTTGCTATTGCGGCACCACAAATTGGTATTTCTAAGCGTATTTTTGTTGTTTCTGGAAAAGTATTTCGAGAATATGAAGACGATCCAATGCCAAAAGACGCAATTTTTATCAATCCGGAAATAATCAAAGTATCCAAAGAGAAAGAATGGATGGATGAAGGATGTCTCTCTGTTCGACCTAAATATGGAAAAGTGGAACGCTCATTAAAAGCAACTATTCGTGCTTATAATGAAAAAGGTGAGAGGGTTGAACGTGGTGCAAGCGGATTACTTGCACAGATCTTTCAACATGAGACAGACCACCTTAATGGCATACTCTTTATTGATAGCGCCCGTGATGTATATGAACCAACAACACACAATGAGTAATACCACCACACTCCCCTTTGTTTTTTTTGGAACTGATGTCTTTTCCATTGGAGTTCTTGATGCCCTCGAAAAAGCGGGTTTCTTGCCAACTCTCATTGTCACCGCGCCACCACGCCGTCAAGGACGTGGTATGGAACTTACTGAACCACCGGTTAACGAGTGGGCAGACAAATATAACATTCCCACACTACAGCCAGAAAAACTTGATAATGCTTTCATTGAGAAACTACAGGAAAATTCACCCAAAGAAGGTTGGCCTGTTTTTCTTCTTGCATCATACGGCATAATCATTCCTACCGAAGTGCTAGATATTCCAGAACGTGGCGTGCTAAATGTGCATCCATCACTATTGCCAAAGTACCGTGGCGCATCCCCCATCCAATCACAAATACTTGATGGAGAAAAAGATGTAGGTGTCACCATTATGTTGATGGACGAAAAAATGGACCATGGGCCAATTGTTGCAAGTAAAAAACTAGAAATAGAAAGTGATGTATTGAACGCAGAACAGTTGTCTGAAAAGCTTGCGAGCACTGGCGGAGAGCTACTGCATGAGATTGTGTCACAGTGGGTCGCTGGAAAAATAGAAGCTACTCCACAAGATCACGAGAATGCCACTTTTACTAAAAAAATAACGAAAGCGGACGGAGAGATAGACATATCGGATGATGGTATTACAAACTACAGAAAATTTCTTGCCTACACTTCATGGCCAGGGTGTTACTTCTTCCAAGAAGGAAAGCGGATAAAAATAACTGAAGCGAGTTTTGAAGACGAAATGTTCATACTTAAAAAAGTTATACCCGAAGGAAAGAAGGAAACGGACTGGGAAATGTTTGTTAAAAATAACAAAATGTAGTAACGTTTTTTTGGACGTACTTACTAGGAGAGAATGTATTGCTAGAAGAAGAATCTTTACTTGGTGACATTGATGCGTTTGGGCTTGTGGAAGACCCATTTGGTTCGCGCAGAAGCACACCCACTCTCATCTTCATCTGTGGCGGTACTGAGGTAGAACTCAGACTATTTAGAGAACTGGAAGCACGTTTTGACGCACATCTAAAAATAGACTTTGGGAGGGAAGTTCCCAAAATGGAAATCGGACAAGTTACCGCAGAAGGCATCACGCCAATCAGAGAAGCTGCTGGACTTCAACCAAGAACACTAAAAGAAAGAGAAAGGGAGGCTATATTGCAGGCTTTGGAGACTGTCCGAGAAGATGTCATTGTGAACTATGATCCAGAAGATGAAGAGATTCGTGATATCATCCAAAGAGTGAAGGGTATGGGAGGTTTTACCATTGAAGAATGCCACCTAGAGCGAGGCGAAGAACCTTCTGTCGAATGGCGTGGGGGGGTAACTGCTAGCATCCGAAACATTAGAATTTTTTTCGGAATCCTCTAGACTCTTCTTCCCCTAGAAATACGGAGCGACCACCTATACGTGGTCGCTTTTTCATATTATGTGTTACAAACGTTCTACTATTTAATCTCTACAGATTCAATAATGACATCCTCAAGAGGTCGGTCGGCTGTATCCTTATCCACCTGTGAGATTGCCACTACAATATCCATTCCTTTAGTCACACTACCAAACACGGGATGCTTACTACTCAATGGTTGTTTGTCGTAATCTAGATTGGTGTTGTCGGCAACATTAATAAAGAACTGCGAACCGCCACTGTTTGGCTGCCCAGTGTTTGCCATTGCAATAGTGCCAGTACGGTTTGTCATACCCTCTGTAAACTCATCCTGAATTGTATATCCTGGTCCACCAGTCCCCCATCGTGCTTTTGCTGATATATCAGCAGAAAGCGGATCACCACCCTGAACCATAAAGTTCTCGATGACACGATGAAATCGTGTGCCATCATAAAAACCATCCTGTGCAAGAGTAATAAAATTATTTGCTGTTACTGGGGCAAAGTCATAAAACTCAATTTCAATATCTCCTCTATTTGTTTTAAATACGGCTTTTTCTGCCAAAAGTCCCTCTGTCGTAGCTGTTGTACTTGAAGTTGTCATACTGTTATTGTGATTAGTTTCTACCGACGTACTATCGCCATCCTTTTTTGCAAAAAGCGCAAAAGCACCTGCAACAATAATGACCAAAATAATACTACCGAAAATAAATGTATTTGCTGTATCCATAAAAGTAAAAATCCGAAATTCGAATATCGAAATCAGAAATTAAAACTAGTAATCCCCTATTGAGTCTTCTTCAGAATTGCTCCAAATATATTCATCAATTCTACAGACTCCTTCTGAAGGGTTTGCCTCTCTGAATCAAGATGAGTATCGCCCCCGACATCAATGAGACCTAACCAATATACACTTTCTTTCGCTTCTTTTCTAGAAATGCGTATACGCATAAGAAAATCCTGTCTTCAAAGAGAATTGTTAGCCTCGATATAGTTTGCTCCAACAGAGCCAGATGAACGGACAAGTTGTTTCCCATCTTCAAAGTTTGCAGTATGTTTAGGTAGCTTTTTTACAAACACTCTAACGTCTTTAGCGAAGACAAAGGTTCTCTCCTCTAGATCATACTTAGTATTATTTTCCTTTTGTTCCATTTTCTAATTTCAGATTTCGAATTTCGTGCTTACCCAAAAGGTTTACTCTATCCCCTCTTCTTTTCTCCAAAAACGTCGGAGCATCTTTTTAAGACGGTATCCACCCTTTCGAGCACCATCAGTATGTTTTTCTTTTGTCTTTCTGATCTGTCTAATAATCTCTTCTTTTATGTCATTTACAGATGCATAGAGATCTTCTGTCTCTGATTCAGCTCTGAGCTCTGAGCCTGCAATATGAAGATTTATTTCTGCACGAAAAATATCTCCGGACTGGTGGTGGTTTGTTGTCTTCCCCACCTCTATATCAGCAATAGCGCTTGTGTCTTCTGGATTAATGTATTTTTCTATCTGATCTACACGCTCCATAATGTGGGAACGAATAGCGTCAGTGATATCCATATTGGTGCCTTTGATGTTTACTTTCATATGTGGTGTATGTTAGTGATAAATAAAAGAATTATATATTTAATTATATAATTAAATATATAATTCTTTTATTTATGGATCAGGGATGAGAAAAAGCTTTGAGGGAATTCTGTGGCCACCAATCATACGTGCTGCCTTTGTTGCAATATTAAAGTGACGGGCAACTAACTCTTGTACGCGTTTATTCGCCCTGTTACGTTCTGCTGGTTCTTTTACTGAAATACGAAACGTATCATCATTAATCTGCGTAAAGAGTTCTTTTTTTACACCTGTAGTTACTTTAACTTTGATGTACATTCCTTTAAACGTTATATACGAGTATAGCGACCGAGTAGTCGGGTCTGGGTGAGGATGTGCTCATACAATGCCTCTTCCACCTCTTGTTTTGTCGCCCCCTCATCAAGGTCAAGGGTTGTATCAAGAGCATACAACTTGAAGAAGTAGCGATGCTCCCCATCGGGAGGACAAGGGCCTGTGTACTCTGCATTCCCTGCACTATTTAAGCCGAGAGTACCTGCTGGTTGCTTACCTTCTTCAATCGTCATGATGTCTGTTGGCATATTAAAAACAACCCAGTGGTCAAAAACCTCTATCCCTCTCGCCTTCTTTACCGAATCAGGAATATCCGGATCGTCCATAATCAAAACAAGTGACTGTGCATCTTCAGGCACACCAGAAATAGCAAGTGGTGGAATGCTGTTTTCAGCATCACAAGTGTATGTTGACGGAATCACTTCACCATCTGAAAAAGCACTACTAGTAAGAGAGAGTGGTGTAT
>CBDUNJ010000039.1:0-4444 GCA_965368565.1 uncultured bacterium | reverse complement strand
GGAAAGAGTGTTTCGGGTTGTTTTTGTTCCATAAGTGCCCTACGTATTTTGTCAGCTGTATCTGGTAAAAACGGTGTTAATAAGACCGAAATCTCCCAGAGATTTCCAAGTAGAAACAAAAGGTGTTCATGTGTCTTCGGCATATCTATTTTTGCCAGCTTATATGGCTCATGCTCAGCAATGTAAGCGTCAAGAAAGCCAATCTCACCCCATATATAATCAGCTGCATAAAAAATTCTAAACGAGTCAAATGCTTGTCTGTACGTAAATGCCTTGTCGCTTGAAATAATTTCTTTAGGTGACCGCATTATCACTTCTTTAAACGGTACGTTATACGAAAGTGCCATTTTCATTGTGCGTGCCACCAAATTCCCAAGACCGTTTGCTAAGTTACCGTTATATGCTTCAATAAATTTTTCTTCCGTCATATCACCATCATCAAACGGGGATATTTCTCGAGCAAGATAATAACGCAGTGCATCCACACCATATTTTTCAATGAAAATCTTCGGATCGAGCGCATTACCAAGCGACTTACTCATTTTTCTTCCATCAGAAAGAATGAGGCCGTGCACCAAGAGTTTCTTCGGTAGGGGTAAACCGGCAGATAAAAGCATTGCCGGCCAAATGACTGCATGAAAACGCACTATATCTTTCCCGAGCACTTGCCAATCAGCAGGCCAAAACTCTTCAAAACCCTTACCATTCTGACCAAACCCAAGAGCGGAAATGTAATTAGCGAGTGCATCACACCACACATACATCACATGAGAATCATCTCCAGGAACTGGAATTCCCCATGGCACAGACTTAACAGGACGTGAGAAACTGACATCCTTAAGACCTTCATCAAGAAATGCCAGCACCTCTCGTTTGCGCGTCTCAGGCACAATCAAAAGCTCATCTGACTCAATCACTTTTCTAATCACATCAGTATATTCTGAAAGTTTGAAAAAATAGTTCTCCTCCTCAATCTTTTCAGGATATTCATCATGATCAGGGCATTTGCCATCCACTAAATCTTTTTCAGTCACAAACGATTCTGCACCAACACAATACAAACCTGAATATGTACCCTTGTAAATATCTCCCGTTGCCTCCATTCGTCGCCATAATTCTTGAGCACCCGGCCAATGCGTCTTCGGATCAGAAGTGCGGATAAACTGGTCGTATGAAATATTAAGATCAGCAAAAAAAGACTTAAACCCATCAACAATCTCATCAGCAAACTCCTTTGGATCCTTACCTGCTTTTTCTGCCGCCTGAGGGACTTTTGCTGTATTCTCATCTGTGCCTGTAAGAAAGTATGTAGAATCACCTTTTAAACGGTGGTACCGAGCAACAATGTCCGCAAGCACCTCAGAATACGCATGCCCCATATGTGGCACACCGTTTGGATAAAATATTGGTGTCGTTACGTAAAAAGATTCTTTGTTAGCCATACCAAACTCACCTTAAGCGTTCCCTTCCATTTCTGCAAGTTTTTTATTTTTTTGTTGAATGTCGGTAGTCAACTCCATAAGTGCAGTAGCAACTGGTACAGAAAGAATGATACCCAAAAAGCCTGCCAACTCTGCGCCAATAACCAAGGCGAGTATCACCAGTAGTGCTGGGACACCCACCACCTTATGTACTACTAACGGATAAATAAGGTGATTCTCAAATTGTTGAATAATTACATAGAGACCAATAACAATAAGCGTGAGCGGTATGCCTCCTTGAATAAACGCAATAATGATGGCTGGAATACTTGCCAAAACCGGACCAAATAGTGGAATGAGTTCAAAGAGCGCTGCAAGAATGGCAAAAAGAAATGCATGCTTCACCTGCATTATGGTAAGACCGAGATACACCAATACACCAATAATGAGCATCAGGAGTAACTGACCCTGCATCCAAAGACCAATCCGTTTCTGTGAACGTTTCCACAAGTTAATTGCATACCGCTGTTGTTTGTACGGAACAATGATGCGCAGGAAGCTTTCAATACCCTCTTCTTGCACAGCAAGATAGAATGAAAAAACAAGAATAAGCATAAATGAAAGAGCACCACCAAAAATCGCACTCACGGTGCTAAGAGTAGCACCCGGTATATCAGCTAAATATGACCGGAGACCAGACACAACATCTCTCACATTAAAGACATTTGAAATACCTTCTATAGTTTGTCCGCTCTCCTGAAAATTAAAGGCGGTAATACTCTCCAAATCAAGTGTGCTCAAATAATTTGGTATTGTATTCAAAAAATTTGCCATTTCAGACAAGAGTGGTGGTAATGCAAAATAAAAAATACTAAAGAGCAGTACGGCAACAAGTAGGTAAACCGTAATGATTGCGGGCAATCTTCCTACTTTATATTTCTTAAACCACTCAGCGGCTGGTTCAACTGCAGATGCAATCACAACAGCAGTCAAAACAACTAACACTATGTCCCTCAAAAGAAAGAGCACGTAAAGCCCGACGAGTACTAATGTCGCCCGAAAAACCGACGATGCACTTATGTGTATGATGTTACTGTCTGATTCTTGCATTATAGTACCTACACTATAGCACAGTCGCTTATAGGTGTGACTAGCTTCTACTGGACAACATTACCCTGCGCATTCTGGAATTGGGGATCAGAAGATATGCGTGTCGTAATGACACCAGACACATCTTTGACCTGTGTTCGGGTATGTGAATCTATTCCCGTCAAAGTACCTACTCCAATCAATTGTGGTGTCTCATTTACCTGACTTACACTTGGTATAATCGCAACTTGAAAAGCAACCTCTCGTGGCGGTGCTGTATAACCAGCTCCTTGTCGAACAGTCCCAAGATTCCAAAGCACCTCCCCTCCAATAGGATTGTAGGTCACCTCTTCTGACCCTGGTGAGACACTTCCAACAAAGCGCATATACGCAGGCAGTGTCGCGCGGACAGTTGCGCCAGTAATCTCGGAGACTGTATTGGTAACTGTCCACTGAATTGTATATGTTGTCTCTTGTCCTACGCGAGGCGGTAGTCCTCCAGTATTTTGAAATGGTCCGGTAAAGTACAAACCTTTGCCAGAAAGCAATAAGTCACTTGCAACAGCAACACGTCCTTGTGATTCTGATTGCACAACTTCTGATCCTTCTGATGCAGCAACCATCCCACGAATGCGGGCTGTTGCTGTTATCTCAGGGTCTGCAAGTGTGTCTTGAGTGAAATCAAAAGAAGAAAAACTAAAGCTCACAGAACCTTTCCCTCCTGCAGGAATATCAGCCAAGGCAGGAACTGTTCGCTTGTCCCACACAATAGTATTATTTCCTGATTGATAGAAACCACCTGTTACCGTTACCGAGCCCTGATTGAGTGCCTGTCCTCCGAGTACCACTTCAATAACTCCATCAACAATTCGTTCCCCTGTATTGTTCTGCCAGGTCACATCGGTACGTATTCGCCCATCCCCTCCTGTAACATACTCACCTGTTGCGTCACCATTAAACACCAAACCGACACCGATATCTGGACGTGCTATCGTAACCCCTTTCAATACGTTTGCAAATGGCGTAACTAATACATTTGGATCCGACTCTTCACCTAATCCTGCAGCAAAGCGGAACACTCGTTCTTCAGTATCTTGCCCTGAAAGCGCGCCTCGCACACGAACAATTTTACTTTCTCCTGGCTTGAGTGTCCCCAAGTCCCAAATACGATCGTTAAAAACTGGCTCTGGTGTTGCCTCATCAAAAGTAAACCCAAATGGATACTCAGCAGAAAGAAGCACACCCTCAATTGATTCTGTGGCATTTGAAGTAACCTCTACGGCAAGTTGAAAATCCGTATTGGTGGTTGTCTGATTTGGTGCTACCACTGACAGTGAGAGCGGTGAAGAGCTTATTTCAACCTCATACGCCTTCTCTTTCACAAAGATGGCGTTTGAATCAGCAACTCTGTACTCAACAGAAATAACAATAGTCTGTCGTTCACCCTCTTCTCCAAATAATACAGCATCTACTGTCTTGGTGACTTGTTTACCTGGACGAATATCCCCGAGTGATTCTCTCACACGAAGAAGTTCTTGTGTGATATTGTCTGCCATTCGTGTGCCTTCAGGATATTCAATGAGTAAATCTGTAGACTCAAGGGTTGTGGTATTTCCATTTTGCACATCTATCTGAAGTGTGAGTATGTCCCCCCCAGAAACAGAAATCGGGCCCGTCACACCAATGTTCACATTATTCACTGACACAGTATTGCCACCAGCACCAAACATATATACAGCAATACCTAGAGCAGCCACAAAAAAGAGTGCTGACAGTATGACAAACCATTTTATCCACTTATGTGTTTTTCTTTTTGGTGCAGCCATTGATTCTTTAGAGTTAATTTGAGCATCATCCCAACTACGAGCGGTGGCAGTGTTTTGTTTGCGCAAATCCGAACGCCTACCCTCGTTCACCGACAGAGTGGTGTCACG
>CBDUNJ010000038.1:0-4721 GCA_965368565.1 uncultured bacterium | reverse complement strand
ATCAATCAAAAGACTGACAGCGTAGGTGATGAATACATTTACATAAAGGTATAAGAAAAACTGTACGATATATCGTACAGTTTTTCTTATACATCGTATGCTGTTTTGTTAGAGAATTCTTACAACAGATTAAAGAGGCGACTTACAAAGAGTATATAGAGAAGGATAAAGAGCATACCTTCCCAGATATGAATACGTCGTGAAATGCCCGTAATGATAAACAGAAGTGAGGCGACAATGAGCGCGGGAATACCAATCGTGAGTGTTGCCTCGTCTATTGTCAGTGTGCCGAAGAGTCCGGGTATACCAACAACGGCAAGCATATTGAATACATTTGAACCAAAAATGTTTCCAAGTGCGACTTCAGATTTTTTCTGAAGAGCTGCTTGTGCAGAAACAAAGACCTCAGGCAGAGAGGTACCCAAAGAAACGGCGACAAGAGAAATAACACCAACGCCGATATTCCATATGTCAGCAAGTGCGATGACGGATTGTATCAAGAAAGAGGCTCCAACCATAACAGAAAGCATACCTACACCAAACCACAACAGTGTTTTTGCAATTTCTTTTGGTTCTTTGAGTGAGTGGATACTAAAAGTTACTTTTTCTAGTGCGCGGTCCAAGCGAGAAGGAACCACATCAATGATTTCTACAGTACGAGGATCTGAAGTTTCTCTTTGGGAAACCACATAGGAGAGATAGATGCCATAACCAACAGTCAGTATAAGAGATTCAATGAAGTGAATTGAGCCGTCCCAGGCAACAGCAAGAAGAAGTGTTGTTGCGAGTGCAAAAAGAGGCAAGTCAAGATCAATGAGGCTTTTTGTTACCGTAAGTTTTTTTCCAACGACAGCAGCGATACCAACAACCAACAGAATATTAGCAATATTAGAACCAACCGCATTGGCAACGATGATTTCTGTGGCGCCCGAGGCCAGTGCAGCAAAAGAAGATACGAGTTCAGGAAAAGAGGTACCAACACCCACCAATATTACCCCCACAACAAAAGGAGAGAGTTTAAGCATCCCTCCAATTTTTTCAGTTGATTCTAAAAGCCAGTCAGAACCTTTAATGAGAAGTACAACAGATGCACAAAATGTAAGAATCCAAAGAAGTGTCATAGAAACAGTATATAGCAAGTCTGCAGGGGAGTGTACGGTGAAGTAGTGGAAAAACAATACTAAAGAATGTATAGTTATCGACGACGTCCCCGTAGTTTAATGGATAAAACAGGAGTTTGCGGAACTCCAGCTCCAGGTTCGACTCCTGGCGGGGGCACATACAACACTAAGGCGGGATGCGGATGCATTCTGCCTTTTGTGTTGTACTGCCATCCGCAGGAGTCGAAAAGGTTGCCAGCTCTTTTCTGAAAGAGCGACAACCTGTACTGATCCTGTAAGGATCGAATCTCCTGGCGGGGGCACATACAACACTAAGGCGGGATGCGGATGCATTCTGCCTTTTGTGTTGTATAACCTTCCCTAAAAACCTAAATATTCCATTAGTTTTTGTGCAGCGGGTTCGTGGTGTTCTTCTTCCTTCATCACTTCAAGTAGGAGGTCTCGCAATATTTCGGTATCTATTTCGTCAGTAAGAGGAATGACGATGTGTGGCATAAAAAGTTTTTCTGATTTTATGAGTAACTTTGCGGGACCAATTCCTGCTTCAGCTTCCCGTTCCTCAATCCAAAATGACTCAAGGGTTGTGTAGGGATAGAGTGTGTCTTCAATGGTAATGCCACGCTCAGTGATGCCAAAACGAACGAGGTCTGGTTTTTTAACGGCACTGATAACAAGAGCAAAACCAGATATGAGAATAAGTACAGCAAAAAGAAGATTTCCAAGCAGGATCGCTGTTACGGTGATACCGATAACAATAATACCAACAGCCCAAAACCAGTCGGCAGTTTTCTCTTGATAGATGTGTTCAAATGCTTCCCATTCCATAGCTAATTTCGTTACCTGTAGTGTACCACCAATACAGAAAACGTGGTATCGTTGTATGTGAGTTACTCAGTATAGAGTACATATATACATAATACTTTTCTTATATGCCTACACTTGAACAATTTATAGAGGGAACACTTCCACCAGAGATGATTACGCTTTTTGTGTTGATGCTTTTATGGTCACTCGCATGGAAAGGTGTCGCACTTTGGAAGTCAGCTCGATTACATCACAAATGGTGGTTCGTTGCATTGCTTCTCGTGAACTCCATTGGACTTTTAGAAATTATATACATTTTCCTCATCGCCCGAAGGGAAGAGGAAAGAGAGCGTATGGAGATAGAATAGATTGAAAAGAGTTAGAAAATATGTAAGTATTTGGGAGCTCTATCAAAAAAGCAGAGCACTTGGAGAGGTGGCAGAGTGGTCGATCGCACCGGTCTTGAAAACCGGAGTGCCGCAAGGTACCGAGGGTTCGAATCCCTCCCTCTCCGCCAAGTCAAAAATCTATCTACTTTACGTAGATAGATTTTCTGCTTTTACGGGAGTATAGTGGGGTTCGAAAGACGGAAGACCGCGTCCGGGGGACAAGAAAGGTCTGAGTCGGGGTCGCGAACACTTTGAATTTTGTAATCAAAATACTTAGTGATTTGTGACCGAATCCCTCCCTCTCCGCATTGTCAATGTTTAGTGGTACTATATAATTCACTATGACTATATGGATGGGAATTGATTATGGGAAGAAGCGGGTTGGTATTGCGTTGAGTGATCCAAACCGAAGTGTTGCTTTTCCGCACACGGTTCTCAAAAATGGTCCACAACTTTTGGAACGTGTTCTTGCTCTTGTTGCTGACAGGGGAGTGGAGGGAATTGTTGTTGGTGAGTCGCGCACGCTTGCGGGTGTCGCCAATCCAATTCAGGAAGACATAGAGGCATTTGTGTCTGAGCTTGCGCGACGTACCGATGTAACTATTGAATTTGAGCCAGAATTTTACACATCACAACAGGTTGAGCGTGATTTTGGTAAAAATGCTATGCTAGATGCCTCGGCTGCAGCTCTTATTTTGCAGAGTTTTCTGGATAAGCGTGAAGGTTGGAATTAATTGATATAAATATGAAAGAACACATTACCTTTGATGCATTTACAAAAATAGACATTCGTATTGGCACGGTTCTTTCTGCGAAAATTGTTGAAGACGCTGATTTGCTTTTACAATTGAGTGTTGATTTTGGTGAAGAAAAACCACGAAGTATTGTCTCGGGTATTCGAGAGCGTGTTGCAGACCCAAATGAAATTGTTGGCAAACAATTTGCTTTTGTAGTGAACATACCACCTCGAACAATACGCGGACACGAAAGTAATGGCATGATTCTTGCCGCAGGATCAGGGGAAAACTTTTCATTTATTGTGCCAGAGCAAACGGTAGAACCTGGAACAGATCTGCATTGAATACGTATGCAACAACCTGAACAAGACACACGCACAGAAACAAAGCAGGAGAGTGGCGGGCGTTTTCGTCGATGGTTGTGGAATTGGACACATAAACACTCAGGTGGAAAAGAGGCTCAGTGGTGGCTTGGGCTTTTTTCTTTTATAGAGGCATCTTTTTCGCCGCTGCCACCATCAACACTTATGGTCGCGATTATTTCCGCGGGACAACGACATCGGTGGATATATTTTGCGGGACTTACAACAGTTACGTCTGTATTGGGTGGCTTGTTTGGGTATTTAATTGGAGATGTGTTTTATGACACGATTGGTCAAACAATTATTACTAAGTATCATCTCGCCGATGAGGTTGCTCGAATTGGGGTTTGGTTTGAAGACAATGCATTTTGGACGATACTGATTGCAGCGTTCACACCAATTCCTTACAAAGCATTTACCATATCTGCAGGTTTTTTTGGAATCAATGTTTTTTTGTTTGGAACAGCCTCGTTATTGGGAAGAGGTATTCGCTATTTTACGCTTGCATATATTGCATATCTTTTTGGAGAAAATGCAGCAGGTGTTTTCTTTAAGTATTTCAATCTAATTCTTCTTGCAGTGTTACTTTCTATTGCGTCTATCCTTTTGGTGGTCTTTATATAGTTTTCCAGAGTTTTATGCGCTAGCGTTCTCTCGGGGAGTGGTATACTGGTAACGATGCAGAAGCGTACTTATTTTGTAGAAAGTTTTTTGAAACGGTTTCCTGTGCCGGGGTATGTTGCAGTGCCCTCAACAGGAGTTGATATTTCTGACAACTCAGTAAAATGGATGTCTTTTGTTGATGATCATAAAGGCGGTGTTCGTATCATAAACTTTGGTGCAGAAAAACTCCCTGACGGACTTGTGGTGAAGGGTATTATTGAAAAACCAAAAGAATTAAGCGCATTACTTGCCGCACTACAAAAAAAAGAGGGATTCCGGTATGTTCGCGCGTCTCTTCCCGAAGAAAAAGCATTTCTTTTTACACTCTCGGTTCCAAACGACCTTGCCGACAGCGAGATATATGAGTTGATAGGGTTTAAGCTTGAAGAGAATGTGCCCATTGCTCTTGATGATGCGGTGTTTGATTTTGACAGAATCACGCCAGAAACCAGAAAAGGTTCACACAAAACACACTCCCAGAAAGAACAGCAGATTGTTGTTTCCGTGTTTCCAAAAGACATTGCACATATGTACACAGACATTTTTTTGGATGCAGGGATGCAACCTCTCTCTTTTGAGATTGAAGCACAAGCAATCGCGCGCGCAGTTGTTTCGGAGGATGATGCCAGCACGTATATGATTGTT
>CBDUNJ010000037.1:0-4737 GCA_965368565.1 uncultured bacterium | reverse complement strand
CAGCGTTATTTGTAGCTTTACCAATGTAGTGTGACCCTTCTTTAAGAGTTGCTCCTTCACCATCAGTAATGACGTACCCAATACCTGCGGGACCAGGATTTCCCCTAGCACCTCCATCAGTATGAATAATAAAATCGTATGTCATATATGTTGTTATATTAACACAATTCCTCAATGCGAATTTGTAACCCTCGGTTTCTACCGAACCCTCCTACACCAACAGCGCCAATAAATGTAAGTGCACCTTCTTGAGCGCGCCGCACATCATCCTTTGTAACAAAAAAACGCAATGCTTCAATACGGTCACCAAAACCACTACTGAATACCAACTTAAGATGTGTACCTGCTTTACCAAATGTTTCTACAGATGTTGGTTGCACATTTTCAAACAAAAACAATGGCTTTGGATTTGCTTGTCCAAACGGAGCAAGTTTGCGCAACTGTGTATGGAGCTGCCATGAGATGTTATCAAAAGTAAGGGGGTGTGTCTGTGCTTTTTCTTGCTCCTCATACTTGGGCACTTTTTTGTATGCCTTATTTAAAGCATTAGAGAGGATGTGGACTTTCTCATGATCAACTGAAAAACCACCGGAATGCGCATGCCCACCGTGCGCAATAAACACATCCGCAACATCATCCATAAGTACATTGAGTGCAATATCTCCTCCAGAACGCGCAGATCCTTTAATGACCTGCGCCTCACCTTTACCCCATAAAAAAACAGGTTTCTTGTGTTCTTCTGCAATGCGTTGAGCAGCCAAACCAAGCATTCCAGGTAACCAGTGTATATTCCCCATAACTATCACGGAAGATTTCTTTTCTTGGTCCGCAATACGCTTTCTAATTTCTTTAATCATGCTGGCAACTAAACCTTTTCGCTCATTATTGATTGTATCTAAATGTTTTGCTCGTTCGGAAGCATCTTCTTTGGTTGCGACAAGTGTCTGAAATGCTGCCTCAGGATTATCCATACGTGAAGCGGCATTAATGCGTGGAGTAATCGAGAACACTATATCTTCTTCTGTTGCATATTTTTGATACACACCAGTTTTTCTAAACAACTCTACAAGTCCTGGTCTCTGCGTCTTCCTTAAGACAATAAGTCCATAATGTGCAAATACTCTATTTTCATCAACGAGCGGAACCATATCAGAAAGTGTTGCAATACCAACCATATCAAGAAGCCACTTTTCCCATCCCAGAGGAATATCATATCCACCTCGCCTAATAAGTGCCTGCACTAACTTAAATGCAACCGCGGCACCACAAAGACCTTTAAATGGATATGGATTATCGGGTGTATTGGGATTAATAATAGCAACAGCATCCGGCATCTCCTCTCCTGGCAAATGATGGTCCGTAATGATGACATCTAATCCATTGTTCTTTGCTTCAGCAACAGCTTCTACTGCCCGAATACCACAATCTACGGTAATAATAAGTCCGGCACCTTTTTCTTTAAGTTTTTGAAGTGCTTCTGGATGTACTCCAAAACCTTCAGTGTTTCGATGAGGAATATATACTTCAAAAAACTCATACCCAATGCGTTTAAAAAAATCGTGCAACACAACTGCCCCGGGAATACCATCCGCATCAAAGTCACTGTAAATCACTATCTTCTCTTTATTCTTCATTGCCTCCTGTATGCGCGTAACAGCGCCATCCATACCCGTCAGTAAAAATGGGTCGTGTGTATCGCGATCCCAGTCAGGGTCAAGAAATATTTCTTTCTCTTTCTCTGTTACCCCACGTTCGCTAAGTAATGCAGCAATCAATTGTTCCATTTGGTCAGAACCCATAGGTACTTAGTATACAGTATTACAATCAATCACTCCGAATCAAAATGCACAATCGATACTTAGGGGTGCATCGATGCACCCCTAAGTATCGATTTGTTTTTCATCAAAGTGTCGATATAGCCATTTGAGTCGACCCTTTCCTTGTGGCGGTAGTCCAGCACGGGCAAACACCTCCAACTTTTCCCAAAAAGCATCTTTCTTCTTTTTTGTTTTTGAAAACATGACGAGGTACGGAAACTCGCCCGCTTCTAACTTTTTTCTAAGGCGTTTTGTTGTTGCGGGATCAACGCCAATCAAATCAGCTACTTGATAGGTCGAATAACCCTCAAGCAGCAGGACAAGTGCTGCACATCGTTTTGCAAACATTATCTTCTCTTCTTCACCAAACAATTCAGTTAGAAGTTCTTTGCTTGACCCTTTTGAGTCAGCGCCTGCAACCGCCGCAACAAATTGCTCAAATATTTCCTCAAATACGTTATCGTCTGAGTGTTTTTTAGATATTCGTACCATGTAATAATTTATTAGGGGTGCATCGATGCACCCCTATATAGTACTCTATGCTTAATGTTTGCTATATTCCCTTGCTGTGGATAGTGCTCTATACTACCCACATATGAATACTTGTATTTTCTGTAAGATAGTGGCACATGAAATTCCAGCAAACATCATCTATGAAGATAATGATGTGGTGGCATTTCTAGATAACACGCCGATAAACCCTGGACACACACTAGTTATTCCAAAAACCCACCACTCCACCTTTCAAGAAACACCCCCAGACACACTTTCAAAACTCACACTCGTCGCACAAAAGGTAAGCAAAGCAGTGACCCTCGGGAGTGGAGCCAGTGGTATGAATATCTATATCAACAATGGTAAAGACGCTGGACAAGTTGTTTTCCATACACACATACACCTTATCCCCCGACACTCAAACGACGGAAAAGAGCTATGGCACGGAACACCGTATGTAAACGAAACTGTTGAAAAATCTATTGCAGAAAACATACAAAAAAACCTCTAACGGTTTTTCTTTAGAGCTTCAATACCCGGCAGTGTGCCATTTGAAAGAAAATCAATCATTGCACCTCCGGCGGTTGATATAAACGAAAACTCTTCCTCAAGACCAGCCTCTGTAATAGCAATTACTGTATCGCCACCTCCTATTACTGTAAAAGCAGTGCTCTTTGCGAGTATGTGTGCCAATTCTGTACTTCTTCTATTAAAACCGCGCTCATAATTCCCTAAGGGACCATTCCACAAGACAGTCTTCGCACCACCAAGTATCTCTTCAAGGTGTCGCATTGTTCTTGGACCAGCATCGAGAATACTATCTTCTTTACCAACAGCATCTGGTGGAACGACAGATACTCTCCCCTGATTCTCAACCTCAACATCAGTAGGAAGTGAAATTCTCTCATCTAAGAGCACTTTGTGTTCATTTGAATCTGCTTCAGAAACGAGAGAGGCTCCAACCTCATATCCTCTCGCTTTAAAAAAGGCATTCGCCAACGCCCCACCAACAAACACGGTGTCAGCTTTCCCAAGAAACCCTTCAACAAGAGGGATTTTGGTACTGAACTTTGCCCCTCCCGAAATAACAACGAATGGATGAAGTGGATTATGTAATTTTTTTAATGTGCTGTACTCCGCGCAAAACAAAGGCCCCGCATATGACGGAAGTAATTCAGGAATCCCAACAACAGATGCGTGCTCTCTATGCGAAACAGAAAACGCCTCATTTATAAAAATATCGGCACACTCTGCAAGCACACTGGCCAATGCAGGACTATTTCGTGTCTCTCCAGCATCGTGTCGTATGTTTTCTAACAGAATGACCGCTTTTTCTTCTCTCTCACGCACTTCACTCACTGAAGCAAGTGGCGTAAGTTCAACCGGAAATGCACTTTCTAAATATGCAGCAACTGGTGCAAGTGAACGGCTTATGTCACCTGAAAGATGCGACACCAATGTAATGAAAGCACCAGCTTCTTTTAGTTTTTTCAGGAGAGGAAGTGTTTTTCTGATCTTAAAATCATTAATGACCACACCTTCACGAATAGGCACGTTAAAATCAACGCGAATCAATATTCGTTTACCAAAAACATTAGGGAGGTCTTCAACTGTTTTAAAAGGAAATGACATACTAGTTATTGTCTGGTACTCTTCGCCTCTTTCACGATAGTCGCAAAATCATCAGCATCAAGACTTGCATGTCCAATAAGCGCTCCGACAATTCCCCCTTCAGAAAAAAGAGTGGCTGCGTTTTTTGTTTCCACAGATCCACCATACAAAATTGGAATACCCATCCCAACCTTCTTTCCATACTTTTTTGAAAGTACTTTTTTTATAAAGAGAACCATTTGATGTACTCCTTGAGGTGGTAAAGCATCTGAAGCTTTCTTACCGATTGCCCAGAGCGGTTCATACGCAACATAAAAATCATTTGTAACAGATACTCGAGAGACCCCTTCTAAAGAGTGTTTAATTTGTTCTTCTAGAGTACGTAAGTACTCTCCTTCCTCATCACGCTCCTGTTCACCCACACACAGCACAACAGACAATTTAGACTTTCGAGCAGCGGAAACTTTCTGAGCAACCTCAAGATTCGTCTCGCCAGTTTTGCGCATTTCTGAATGTCCAATAAGTGCATATTCCACACCATTATCCCGAAGCATTTGAGGAGATATCATCCCTGTATGCGAACCTGTGTTTTCTGAAAATACATCTTGTGCGCCAAAAGAAAGAGTGCTCCCTTGATATCCTGCAAGCAGGTGTCCGAGGTAAAGTGTTGGCGGACACACAACAACTCGGACACCTGTAAGACGCATCGTCTTCTTTCGTACTCCCGTAAACAAATTCTCTGCATCACGAAGTGTCTTCGGATGCATTTTCCAATTAGCAATAATAAGCGGTGTTTGTGTATCTTTCTTCATAT
>CBDUNJ010000036.1:0-4739 GCA_965368565.1 uncultured bacterium | reverse complement strand
AGACACGTTGAAGAAAGACACGTTAAAGTGTGTTCCCGCAGTAATTGCTTCATCGTGTGAAACAACACGTAGGTTAAGAGGTGGTAGGTGTGGAAATTCCTCTTGTCTTTTCTGGACCATAATTGCCCCAAATTCGCGTGAGTAAATAGGAGGGTTACCAATTTGATTCATAACATACGGCACACCACCAATGTGGTCTAGGTGACCGTGGGTAATAAATACACCTCTGATTTTTTTCTTGCGTTGCTGGAGGTATTCGGTGTTTGGAATAATATAGTCAATACCCGGAGTATCTTGATCTTTGAACTGAAAACCAGCATCAACAATAATGATGTCGTCCTCATATTCAATAGCAGTCATATTTTTCCCTACCTCTTCAACACCACCAAGGGGGATAATACGAACAACGCCCGCTGCTGGTTCAGGAATATTTTTTGTACGGACTCGTGAACGGGTTTTTGGATTTGAGGCAGGGCGTCGGCGTGGTGGACGTTTACCAACCTTTTTTCTTTTAGAGTGTATACGTGAACCCTGTCTTTTGGTTGAAGTACGCCGCGTGGATTTTTCTTTTGATGATGTCTCTTTGTTCATAATATTGTCTTTATGCTACTTATTTTATAAAAATATTCCAAATTTTGTCTGTTCTCATATACCATTGATGAATAGCAAGGAAACGTTCTGCTGGAGTGGTTACTGTTCCTAATTCAACACCGTGTATTGCCTCAGGTAATACATAAATGAAGTCAGGAGCATACAGAAATACTGCGGGCTGATCAGCCTGCACCTCTTCTGCAAACTCTTTGTAGAGAGCCTGTCGTACCTCAGAGTCTTGCTCTACACGAATTTCTTCAAGGATATCGTCAACAGTAATGTTTGCATAGAGTGCAATATTGAGACCAGGATCATTTCGTTGCGATGAGTGCCAAAAGGCAAATGGATCAGGTGTTCGTCCAATAATTTGTCCGAAAAGAAGAGCGTCAAAATTGCGTGGACGGATGTTGTCTTGGTTTAGTGCACCAATATCAAATAATTCTACTGTTACATCGACACCAAACTCTCGCCACTGTTGCTCAAGAAAATCAGCAGATTCTTTGAGTTCTGGAGTGTTTGCAGTGCTGAGTGTGAAAGCGAGTCGTTGGCCTGCTTTTTCATATATACCATCTTCTGATCGAGTCCAGCCGTTTTCTTCAAGAAGTATATGTGCACTTTCTGGAGTATAGGTGGTAGTGATAGGTTCATCAGATGGGCTTGGAGGAAGAGGTCCTGACGTTGGTGTTCCATAGCCAGAGAGCACGGTGTCAATGAGCTCTTGCACGGGAATACTATCCTGGAGTGCTCGTCGTACTTCACGATGGGTAAAGAGCGCTGCTTTGCTTTGATTAAAGAAGACACCAAAAACTCGAGGAAGTGGATGTGTCTCAATTCGAGTATTTCCTTCTAGTTCTCTGGCATACGTTGGAGCAATTGCACTCATTGCTTGAATGGTGCCTTTCGCATACGCTTCTCGTAGTTGTTCCTCATTTGGATAAAAATGCAATACCATTCGTGAGATGTATGGTCTCCCAAGCGTGTATTTGTCCCATGATGAGAGTGTGTATGTTTGAGGGATGCCAGCCTTGTTTCTATCAACATCGGTGACTTTGTATGGTCCAGATCCGATTGGTTCAAGATTAAATTGACTAAAGGCAAATTGTTCTGATGTGGCTGTATCCCAAATATGCTTAGGGAGTATGCCCAGAGTAGCGTTTTCTAGGAAAAGGGCATACGGCTGATTAAGGGTAAACTGAATTGTTTTTTCATCAATTTTTTCTACAAGCACACCTTCCCAATTAGGTCTCTTTGGACTTTTGAGGCTACTGTCTTGTGCTTTGGTAATAGTAAAGAGCACATCATCTGCAGTGACTGATTCACCGTCATGAAAAAGTGCATCATCTCGTATAACAAATGTGTAGGTCAAACCATCTTCTGAAATGGTGTATGTTTCTGCAAGTTCTTCAGTGAACCCACCATCAGGTGTTGGTGTGAGAAGTCCCGCATAGACAAGCTCAGTAAGATCTCGATCTGCGTCTGATGCGGCCAGTAGAGGATTTATAAAACGAGGGGCACCAACAATACCTTCGTGTAGTGTTCCACCGTGTGTAGGTACAGTTGTGGTGAGTGAGGCATTAATTTGAAAAAGTAGTGCTAGAGCACTTCCAGCAAATATAAGTGCGAATATTCCCGCAATGCTTTTTTCTCCGAATGATGCACGGGCGTATGCGCGCCCTATGGCACTGCTACCTGGAATGGTAAAAGACCTTTTTTCTTTTTGTGGTGTGTGAGTGTCCATACGATGTATTCTGTATGCAGCGTAACGCATACGTAGAAGTACTATTCGTTATCTGGTGTATAAAAAATAATAACTAAAGATATGTAGTGTGTACTACAAGAGAAGTGCTGCAAGTGCTGAGAGTACAAAAAGAATCGCAAAAAGTATGGTTGCGTAGAATATCCACTTTTCTAAACCACGACGAACGTGTTTAACACCACTTGCACCACCACCACCAAAACCAGCCCCAAGCCCAGCTTCAGATTGTTGCAGAAGAATACCCGCTGTTAAAAGGACAGCGAGGATCACCTGTATATACGGAAGTGTGTTACTAAGGAGTTCCATACGATTAAGGCACTATAGCATACTCATTTAGTTGTGCAATACATTACTTAGAGTTACTTGCTAATGTGGTTGTATATTGTAGAATCCCGACTAGAAGGACATTACTACATAGAGATAGGTTCTCTAGAAGGGGAGAGTGTATATGACTGTCATCACTGAAAGTAGAAAACCTTGTGAAAAAGGTGTTCGAGTGGTTTCTGCTGAAATGGGCTCATTTTCTGTGGCTGCTTTTTGTTCTGATATTCCTGTCGGAAAGATGGCGCTCCTTGAGGAGTTGTCTAAGAGTGGAGTAGTTGAAAGACTTCAGCATCTTGTCAGGTTTAGTGATGGAAGCTTCGGGCACATTTCAGAATCTTTTGTGACTCCGTGCAACGATCAGTTGGCAAGGTATGATCTAATCTTTTTTTGCAGAAAAGGATCTACTACACATAGGGAGGATATTACATTTAAAGCAGTTGGACTTGAGACGGCAATCAAGGTCGCTTGTGTCGAAAGGTTTTTGAGAATTCGAGAAGGGGTGTACGACGACGTTGTGGTGGTATTAAAATCCAACAAACGTACCTGCTCTATTTTACGAAGAGGCATTCGCCACTGAAAGAAGGCGATAGAGGTCTTGCATCACAGTATGCGAGACCTTTTTCATATCTGGTATACTAGTTTCTATAAAACTAATGTCATTGTTATGTCACTTATCTACGTTACACGAAAAATACCTGAGGCAGGAATTATCAAGCTTACAGAAGCAGGACATACAGTGGTTGTGTCAGAAAAGGAGGGAGTACTTACAAAAGAAGAACTCATTGCGGAGCTTACTAAAAAAGACTATGAGGCGGTACTTCCTCTTTTAACTGATGCTATAGACACTGATGTGTTTGATGCCACACCTAATGCAAAAGTGTTTGCCAATTATGCTGTTGGGTATAACAACATTGATGTAGAGGAAGCAGGGAAGCGAGGTATTGTTGTAACCAATACTCCCGACGTGCTTACTGATACGGTCGCTGAACATACTATGGCTTTGATATTGGCCAGTACGAAGCGAATTGTAGAGGCGGACCGATTTACCCGAGCAGGAAAATATGAAGGATGGGCGCCAATGCTATTGCTGGGCAGTGATTTGAAAGGGAAGACACTTGGTGTGTTAGGCGCTGGACGCATTGGTGCTGCAGTTGCACACAGTGCCCACCACGGCTTTGGTATGCGTATTGTGTATTACGATATTAAACAAAATGCAGAACTTGAATCTGATACATATGCAGAGTTTAGAGAGACAGTAGATGAAGTATTGCAGGTTGCTGACGTGGTGACAGTACACGTGCCACTTTTGGATTCAACCCGACATCTTATTAATGCAGAGCGACTCGCTATGATGAAGGACAGTGCATATCTCATTAATGATTCACGTGGGCCAGTAATTGACGAAGGTGCACTTGTTGAGGCACTTACAAATGGCGTGATTCGTGGAGCAGCGCTTGATGTGTATGAAAATGAGCCAGCACTTGCTGAAGGTCTTACTGATTTAGATAATGTGACAATCACTCCACACATTGCATCTGCTACTGAAGAAACACGCACCAAGATGTCAGAGATAGCCGCCGATAATATTATTGCGGTGTTAAATGGAGAAGATGCACCGAACAAAGTTATAAAATAACTTTGAAAATAATAAAAATCAAATTTCAAATCTCAAATAAATCACAAATACTAAACACCAAAACTCATACCAAGGTTTAACCTTGGTATGAGTTTTGATATCACCTTATCTAACTATAGCGATATATCGCTATAGTTGGAAAGGATAAAGGGATTTGAAAAAGTGGATAGTAACCGGTGGTTATCGCTTGACTTTCATCACTTACTACATAGGGTAACCTATATAGTAGGTGAGAATACGGCCCTGTTGAAAGGTGAGAGGGATGTGCCACGGTGACATTGACAAACAAGTTATATAGGTGTATAATACAGCTAGAGTCAACAAGGTCTTTCACAACGTGAGCATAGCCTGGAGTGTGCGAGAAATCGTACACTCCACGCTATGCTCATGACGGGCACGAACGGGGCTCCGGCATTCTGCTGGAGTGAGGTT
>CBDUNJ010000035.1:0-4792 GCA_965368565.1 uncultured bacterium | reverse complement strand
CAAGAACAATGTCTGCACTCTGTATTTCTTCCTCATCTCGCGTACGGATAATTTCAAGCTCATTAATGCCGAAGAGGAGCTGTAGTGTGGCAACTCCAAATACATCATCTGCATGAAACTTTCCATTGTGGGTTACAATTTTTTTCTTTTCAGACATAGATACGTTAGGCTCTGTGATCTTGAATAAGCACCTTCTCACCCAACCAACTAAAGAATGAGACAATGAGTGCCCCAATCACAGCAGATCCAAATCCAGTCACCGCAAACCCCTCAATGAAAGTTGCAACAAACCAGAAAAGAAATCCGTTAATGACAAAGGTAAACAAGCCGAGTGTCAGGATATTGATAGGAAGGGTAAACAATATAAGAATAGGACGAATAGTAAGGTTAAGAAGGCCTAAGAGTACTGCAACAATAAGCGCAATGTAAGGGCCAGACACGCTCACACCTGGCAACATATAGGCAACTGCAATGAGCGAGAGAGCAGTAATAAGCACTTTAAAAATAAGTTTCATAGTAAAAATACATAGGAATAATACTTGTATACTATCAGAGAGACTATTTCTTCTCTACTATCTGCCATCCGTCAGAAAGAAGTCTCTCTGCTTTTTTATATTTCATCTCTTTCGTGTCAGTTCCATTGGTGATAGTTACGACATCGTTCCGACCAATTTTTTCGCCACTTGTGTGTACTGTTTTCTTCTCTGCAGTTGCTGCTGCGGCAGCTGCTTTAAGCACCCTGTCGCGCGTTTGTTGTAATGCCGCCTCTGTTTTTTCAGCTGTATGTGCACCAAGTTTTTCTACCATTTCAACAATGCGTCCATCAATTTCCTCCCGCATTCTATCAAACAACACCTTCCCTTCTTTTTTATATTCAATCAATGGATCGCGTTGCCCAACAGCACGAAGGGAAACACTTGAACGCAAATACTGCATTGCCTCAAGATGGTCCATCCAAAAGAAATCAATGGTTTGCAACATTACCTGACGTATTCCAGAGACAAACGCTTCTTCTCCAATACTTTCTTTTTTCTCTTTTTTGATACGCTCAAAATGCTCTTCATCAGCAACAACAGCCTCAAGCTCAGCAAGCATTTCAGATTCATCAGCTTCTAGAATTCTATTTCTGCGCTCATAGAGTGTGTGTCGTTGCGCATTGAGTATGTTGTCATATTCAAGCACATACTTACGGGCATCAAAGTTTAACCCTTCAATTTTTTTCTGCGCAGACTCAAGAGAACGATTAATCATTCTATTTTCAATCGGCATATCCTCAGGAACATTAAGTCGTGCCATCATATTCTTTACCATATCTGAAGCAAAAATACGCATAAGCGGATCTTCAAGAGAGACGAAGAACTGTGTCTCTCCTGGATCACCTTGTCGCCCAGAACGCCCACGTAGCTGGTCGTCAATGCGTCGAGCATCATGTCGTTCTGTACCAAGTACAAACAATCCTCCGAGTGATTTAATCTCCTCAGCTTCTTCGTGACTAGCATCATGTCCGCCAAGTTTAATATCAACACCACGACCAGCCAAGTTTGTAGCAACAGTCACCGCACCCCTTTTTCCGGCACTGGCTGTTATTTCTCCTTCTCGTTCGTGATTTTTTGCATTTAATACTTCATGCGGTACACCAGCTTTTGTAAGCTCATTTGAAAGAACTTCATTTTTTTCAATAGAAGCGGTTCCAAGAAGCACTGGTTGTCCTTTCTTATGTAATTCTTTTACTTTCCCAGCAATAGCTTCCCATTTCCCCGCCTCAGTACGAAATATAAGATCATTGTAATCAGTACGATTAATTGGCTTATGTGTTGGAATTGCTACGGTATCAAGTCCATACACCTTGTAAAACTCTTCTTCAGACGTCTTTGCTGTACCTGTCATACCGGCCAACTTAGTGTACATACGAAAATAATTTTGAAACGTAATAGAAGCAAATGTACGAGATTCACGTTGTACCGACACCCCCTCTTTTGCCTCAATTGCTTGATGTAAACCATCTGACCAACGACGCCCTGGTTGCATACGTCCAGTGAACTCATCAACAATAATAATTTCACCATCACGAACAACATAGTCACGCTCTTTTTTATAAAGAGCCTGTGCACGAACAGCTGTTTCTAGGTGATGCACATATTTAATACCAGCATCCGTATAGATATTTTCAACACCGAGCGCTCGTTCTGCCTTATCAAGTCCTGCTTGTGTCATTTTTGCTGCACGTTTCTTTTCATCTACTTCAAAATCTTCTTCTGCTTTCATCGTGCGAGCAATTCGTGCAAAGGTATGATACAAATCTTCTGATTCTTGTGCTGGTGCAGAAATAATAAGTGGCGTTCGTGCTTCATCAATAAGAATAGAGTCTATCTCGTCAATAATTGCGAAGTGATGTTCGCGCTGTACTCTATCTTGTTTCTTATATGCCGTATTATCCCGACGATAATCAAAGCCGTATTCATTGTTTGTACCATACGTAATATCAGCCCCATACGCTTCTCGCTTATGTGCTGGACGCAAAAAATCATATACCACCTTAAATGATCCTTCTGCATCACGCTCTGCATCTTTTTCAACGTGACCCGCATCATACAGATATGCATCTTGTCCGGTATTAATAACACCGACAGATAGACCTAAGAAGGCGTATACTTGACCCATCCAAACTGCGTCACGACGTGCAAGATAATCATTCACCGTCACCACATGTACGCCTTTTCCCAAAAGAGCATTTAGATACACAGGCAATGTTGCCACAAGAGTCTTTCCTTCACCAGTTCGCATTTCAGCAATAGTACCTCGATGCATAAGAATACCTCCAACAAGTTGCACATCATAGTGTCGTTGATTAAGTGTGCGTTTTGCTGCCTCACGAACAACTGCATACGCCTCTGGCAAAAGGTCTTCTAATGTATCTCCAGCAGAAAGACGATCCTTAAACTCTTTGGTTTTCCCTGCAAGATCTTCATCAGAAAGATCTTCAAAAGTCTTTTCATATGTATTTATTTTTGCAACAATCGGCTCCACTGATGTAATCGTCCGTGTATCCTTGTCACCAAAAATGCCTTTCAATATACCCATAGTCCGCCCATTGTAGCACATTGACAGGACACTTGTAATCAGTAAGTATGGTGGACAGATGGACCATAAGGAGCACCTGTATGATCAAAAAAATACTCATACACCCAGTGAATGTGTTCGCGAGCCTAGTGTTTGTAATCTTCTGTGTTTGCGGAATTTTCAACGATACACGGGAAAGTTTCCAAGAAGCGCACGGCCTCAAGCGATACTCACCCGTTGTGCCGTGGTGGAAGCGTTCGCTAGACACACTCCGAAACAGTTGGCTTTTTAGACACATACCACTCGGATAATGCGTGTCGCGGTACGCAAAAACACCGCATCAAGAAGATGCGGTGTTTTCTGTATACAAGAGTTCAGCTTATTTCTTACGACGAGCTGTTGTCTTTCGCTTAGCAGGCTTGCGCTTTGTTGCGCGCTTCTTTGGAGCTGCTTTCTTGCGAGTTGTTTTCTTTGCAGCTTTGCGCTTAGTTGTCTTCTTCTTTGCAACTTTTCGCTTAGCTGGCTTTCGCTTTGCAGTTGCCTTGCGCTTCTTTGTTGTGCGCTTCTTTGGAGCTGCCTTCTTGCGAGTTGTTTTCTTTCGAGGTGCCATAGCAATTATATATGTTATGAAAAAATAAAATCGACCACTGTGTTTGCACAAACTTTTTTGTACAACATTGTTATATTCATTATCGTACACAAAAAAATAGTTACAACATTTTTTTGTGTATAACTGTGGACAACATTCACACACTATAAAAAATAAAAGTGTACTTTTTTAAGTATATAATTAATTATATAATTCTTATACACCACATAGGTACACCAAAATACACTACCGTACATTTTGGTGTACACATATGTAACTCTACATCATCTGTGTTAGTGATTAATTATTAATCAAAAATGCAACACATTTTATTGTCAGATTCACGAATATTCAAAATAAAAACACGCTGCTGATGTGCAACGTATTTTTATGTCGCGTCCACTGGCGGTCAGCGGGGTGCGAAGCTCCAAAACAATGTTCTATGTGAGTGCAGCCGCTGACCACCAGCAACTGCGACACCTATAGTATAGGCAGTCGCCAATCAAAACACAAGATGTCCCTAAACCCAGTCACTAACTTTGGTCTTGCTTCTGATATGATTGAAGTATGTGGTATGTATATACACTTCGTAACGAAAATAGTGACCCATATATTGGTTCCACGGGAAATCTTAAGAAACGATTGCGTGAACATAATTCCAATACATGTGAATCAACAAAAGGTCACCAGTAGAATGTAATATATTGTGAGCTATACATATCAGAAGCGGACGCTCGAGAACGCGAACATCAACTGAAGTATCACGGTCAGGCAAAGGCGTGGCTCAAACGTCGACTGAAGTATACACTGCGTCAAGACCAAAGTTAGTGCTGGGTAAAAAGCAAAAATCCCGCAAAGCGGGTTTTTTGCCGAACATTGTGAGAGCTTCAAACACTCACAAAATGAGTATAGCATATTCTGAAAAAAATGCAAGCTCCATACTTTTCCTTATGGTGCGGATTTACCAGCGCACCATAAGGAAAGGTATGGGAGTAAGTGTTTTCTTACGGTTTCCTTCCTGCTCTAATTTCAGTTATATAGAACTCTCCCTGTTCCTTGAACGTTGGTTCCTGATCAATGACATACTGTATCTCTGCAATCGCCTTTTCCGTCAATTCATGCGCGGTCGTCGCGCCGAGTGAT
>CBDUNJ010000034.1:0-4805 GCA_965368565.1 uncultured bacterium | reverse complement strand
ACGGCCGAGTTTTTTCTGGTGGTGGTGGACAAGGTCAACAGGGAGGTTTTGGTGGGTTTGATTTTAATGATTTTGCAAATCAACAAGGATTTGGTGGTGCGCATGTTGATTTTGGTGACATATTTGGTGACATATTCAATGGCTTTACCGGAGGTCGTGAAGGTGCGCGGAGAGGGAGGGATATTTCTATAGACATTGAGCTTTCATTTGAGGAGTCTATATTTGGCACAGAGCGTAGTGTGTTGGTGAACAAAACATCACGGTGTCACGTTTGTGATGGTGATGGTGCAAAAAAGGGGACAAAAAAGAAGACGTGCGAGACCTGTGATGGCAAGGGTAAAGTGCATGAGACAAGAAATTCATTTTTGGGAACTTTTTCAACAGTTGCTACCTGTTCGGTGTGTCAGGGTCGTGGACAAGTTCCTGAAGAACCGTGTGACACCTGTAAAGGTTCGGGTGTATACAGTGGACAGAGTGAGATAAAGATGCGGATTCCAGCAGGTATCGAAAATGGAGAGATGATCCGTCTGTCTGGGCAGGGGGAAGCAATTCCTGGTGGTTCAGCAGGGGATTTGTATGCAAAGGTGCATGTAAAGAAGCATCCAAACATTAAAAAAGATGGCACCGATTTGCGTATGCAGTTGAACGTAAAACTCACTGATGCACTTTTAGGTGAGACGTACACCGTTGAGACGCTCGATGGTGCTATTGATGTAAAGGTACCTTCAGGTGTTTCTCACGGTCAGGTGCTGCGAGTGAAAGGCAAGGGTGTACCGAAAGGCTCCGGCACTTCGAAAACAAATAGAGGAGACCTTTTGTTGGATGTTGTTATTCAGATTCCTGAAAAACTCTCCAAAAAAGCAAAAACACTTTTTGAAGAATTGCGAGAAGAGGGAATTTAAAAAAGGTATAATGTCTTTCAAAAAACACAAACGATATATACCCCTCATTATTCAGATTTGTCTTCTTGTGTTTTTGAAGCCTCTCTTTCATTTTTTCCTTCGGTTGAAAGTAGAAGGACGGGAACATATTCCTGTACATAAAAAAGGATTGGTTATTGCAACTAATCACATAACGGAGCTCGACGCGATTCTTGTTGGTGTTATAAGTCCTTTTGCAAGTGGTGTTCTACCACTTTTTTTTGTGGCAAAACCCACAGAAGGGTATTCAAATTTTGGTTTGCGCGGTTTGTTGTATGGAGGACGTCTCTTTCGTTTGCTCGGTGCGTATCGAATCTATAGTGGGCGACGAAATTATGCTTACTCGCTCCAACACCATTTAGAGATACTTGAATCTGGTGAGACGGTTGTTATTTTTCCAGAAGGGAGACGGACACTAGATGGAGAACTCCAAGCAGCTCGCGGGGGTGTTGCATTTATGGCACATAATAAGCGAGTACCAGTGCTTCCTGTTGGTATTTCGGGATTGTATGGCATTACCTTAAAGGAGTTCTTTTTACGTAAGCGACAAGTAACAATTAAAATTGGGAAGCCTATACAGCCAAAAGAATTATTTAGAACAAAAAAATCTTTTGAAAAACCCCACTATAAACGAGAAGCTCAGTTGGTGATGCATATGATACAAAAATTAATGGTAGAATAAATATATGCAACTGAATGATTCCTTTTGGAATAATTATTTTAGGGACTACGATGTTCTTAATGAGCTAATTCCTTATCAGGAGCTTATAACAATCATTGTTGATTATGCAGAGATCTCTAAAGGTGATCGTGTTCTTGATGCTGGTTCAGGTACTGGAAATTTAGCTATTGCTTTAGAAAACCAAGGGGCTGAAGTTGTTGGAATTGATTATGCCTCTGCTGGTATTAGACTTCACAAGAACAAGAATCCAAATGCGGATGTTATTGAAGGAAACTTAACACATCCGCTACCATTTAAGAATGATAGTTTTGATGTGGTTTGTTCAAATAACGTAATTTATACACTCCCAGTGCATTTTAGAGAATTTCTTTTTTCTGAATTTTTTCGTGTTTTAAAACCTCAGGGTAGAATAGTTATCTCGAACATATCAGAAGGTTTCTCCCCTATGAAAATATATCTCAGTCATATTCAAAAGTCCTTAAGGAAATATGGCATACTGAAAACTTTAAGAAAATTATTGGGATATATACCCGCAACAGTTCGACTTCTTTATTACAACAAGCTTATAAAAAAAGAGAACCAGGGGGATAGCTATAACTTTTTTAAAAAAGGGGAACAGTCAGAGTTTTTAAAAAAGACAGGTTTCTCTGTTACCGAGGAAGAGGTAGTGGTATATGCCGGGGAAGGTTTACTAGCTAAGGGTCAGAAAGAATAAATTTATGAAGGAGTGTAAGGTTTTGCATATAGAGGGTGATGTGCCGTTTGATGTGGAGTTTGGAAGAGTTGAGAAAGAGGAGGAATTAAGAAGTCTCTATCAACTGAGATATGATGTGTATCATAAAAGACACTACATTAAGAATAATCAAGAGAAGATTGATTTTGATGAGTATGACAGGAAAGAGAATACTGTTTTGTTTGGAGCGCGAATAAATGGTGAATTTATTGGAACGGTTAGATTAATACGTGAAGAAAGATTGCCTACAGAGGACGCTTTTCACTTTGAGGAACCTATCCAGTTATTTGATATAGAAAAAAAGGCACGTGGAGAAGTTAGTCGCTTGGTTATAAAAAAAGCGCCAGAGCCTTATGTGCTGCCACGTCACATCGTCATGCTGTTTTTAGTTGCTTGCATGACAGATTTTTCTGTAAAAAATGGCATGCTTGGTGGGTATATGTTTTTGAAAGAAGGGGCTCGTGCAAAACTTGAAAAATTGGGTGTTCCCGTGCATAGGATAAGTGATTTTGAAGTGACTTATGCAAAAAATGGGGTTCTTTCTAAATATTTTTATGATACCGATGAAGCAATAACGCCTCATTATTTCATTACAGATGAGGTAAATGCATACCTAAATAACATTCTAGAGAGGAAACATATTTTTGAACAAAATCCAAAAGGTGTATATCATATAAGAAAGAGTCTTTACACCAAATTACTTAAGTTCTTTGGTTTTGTTTAGAATGGATATTTTCATCATTCCAATACTGTACGTTGTTGTTATTATCAACACCCTTCTGGCGGCTGTTATTTTTTCTCGTGGAATTCACGAAAGGAAAAATCTCCTTTTTGGATTGATAGCTCTTACTACAGGACTATGGGGGGTTGCTATGATTGGTTTTTATTCCGCACCAAATTCTGCGTGGGTTCGATACACGCATCTATTTGGGCTCCTTGATGGCTTGTTCTTTCTTTTTTACACAAGTGCATTTCCACGAAAAATAAAGGTTCCTAATTTCTTGAAGCTCTTCTCTTTTTCGGCGGTTATTGTGATTATAGCGTTTTTGTTTGGCACAGATTTGATTGTTGGTGGTGCTTACCCAAATGGAGTATATGATATTGGTAGTTTATATCTATTTTACAGCTTTGTTCTAATCTTCTTTTTTGTTGGTGGTTATGTCTACCAGTTTAGACAGCTAAAGAATGCAAAAAATAGAACGGAATATTCTCAAATCGTATATGTTTTAATTGGGACACTGTCTACTTCAAGTATTGCAATTATCCCAGACATTCTTTTGCCCTATATAAACATATTTCAATTTACATGGCTCGGCCCAGTGATTACTTTGATTATGGTTTCAAGCATCTTCATTGCAATGGTTAGACATCACCTATTCAATGTGAAGATTATTCTTACTGAGGTATTTACGGTGGTTATATTGTCACTTTTGTTTATTGAAGTGGTTCTCGCAGAGACTGTTGCGGAGACCTTATTAAAGGCAACCGTTTTGGTTCTTGTTTCGATATTCTCGTATTTGATGATAAAGAGTGTATATAGGGTTGTAGAAGCGCGCGAGCAGATTGAAAAATTAGCAAAGGATCTTGAGAAGGCGAACAAGCGATTGACCGAGTTGGATCAATTGAAGTCAGAATTTCTTTCTATTGCATCACATCAGATGCGCAGTCCGCTTACAGCAATTAAGGGGTATGCGTCACTCATCTTGGAAGGAACCTATGGCACTGTGTCAGATGCCGTACGAGAGGCTGTGGATAAGATGTTCCAGTCAACAGAGAGTATGATTAATGTTGTTGAAGGTTTTTTGAATGTATCACGAATTGAACAAGGAAGAATGCAGTATACGTTTGCAAAAGAAGATTTAAGTGAGTTGGTAGAAGAAGTTGTTGGAGAATTAACTCCTGTGGTGAGTGAAAAAAACCTTACAATATCATTTACAGCTGAAAAAGCAGATTACACTGCATATATAGATAAAGATAAGCTCAAGCAAGTATTTGTTAATCTTATTGATAATGCAGCAAAGTATACAAAAGAGGGAAGTATAGAAGTGTGTATGAAGCGCAGTGGTGACGTATTGCAGACAACAATAACTGACACTGGCGTGGGTATGACACAAGCAGATATTGGTAAGCTCTTCCACCGATTCAGCCGCGCCGAAGGCGCAAGCAAGGTGAATACCAAGGGAACTGGCTTGGGTCTCTATGTGGCAAAAGAAATGGTAACCGCTCACAAGGGTAAGGTGTGGGTAGAATCTCCCGGAAAAGGCAAAGGATCCACATTCTTTGTTGAGGTTCCTGCGGTTTAATAGACCCTATTCAGAAACCTACCATGGGGGGAAGTGGGGAAAGGACCATTTCACACCGTCACGGCGTATTTTTTGTGCAAAAATAGCTTATCCTCCTTCGTAATACCTTATGGTATTCCTCAGTCGTCTGCACTATTTTTGCATCAAAAAATGCGTCGTTTTAGATT
>CBDUNJ010000033.1:0-4852 GCA_965368565.1 uncultured bacterium | reverse complement strand
CTAGTGGAAAACCTGTGTACATATATACACTCACTAGCGCACGCTAGTGCGTACTTTGTAGATACCTACTATTTGATTTCACTTCGCAAGTGATCCAAGTATTTTGCTGCTGCTTGCTGCCCGCCAAGTCCGAATGCCAAACCAAATGCGAGAGAAAGAGCTACCACAATACCGGTGAAGAGGGTCTGCAAGAATGCAGGTGCTACACCAAGTTGTGAAAGCGCAATAAGAGCTGCGAATACCCAGATGGCCCACTTTGTCACTGTTCCAAGGAACGCTGCTGAACGAATGTGTGCTGCTTTTGCTGATGCAGTTACCACGTTCTGCATTGCATCTGCAATAACAACTGAAACCAATAAGATGAGTACTGCGACAATTACCTGTGGAAGATAGAGAAGTACTACTTGGTTAAGGAATGCGTTTACCTGTGTTAGACCAAGCACATCAAGAGATGCAACAAGGAATACCACAATAACGAACCACTTTACCAACTCACCAATGAATCGTCCTGCGTTGAGGCCGAATCCTGCTCGGTTAAGTACTCCTTCTAATCCAGCGCTTCGTAGTGCACTGTCAAGTTTCAATGCCTTGATTATTTGATCAACGGCACGACCCAAAAGGGCACCGACAATCCAACCAAGAATGAAAATGACAAGAGCAACAACGAGTTCAGGAATGAAGTTAATGACACCATCCCACAATCGTTCAAACGATTGCGTTAGGGTGTTGCTTGTTTGATCAATCAACATATGTTGTGTGTGTAAAAACTAATAACGTAAAGAAATGAACAACGTACATAATGGTCGCACAGTATCGACGCAACGACGCTCTATGTAGTTATGCCTTAATGATACAGCTTCAAGCCCTCAAAAATAACTTCTGTCTGTGGATAACCCAGCACTCAACTCTGTTTTAGAGAATGTCTGATACGTTGTTTTATCCAGCGTTTAGCTTGACCATGGTGTTTGATATGCTTTTCACGCTCCCGAGCGTCAAGTTCATCTAAGTATGCCTCGTAGTATACAAGCTTCCAGATTTTTCCTTTTGTCGCAAAAGACCTACCACTGTTGTGTTCAGACATTCTCCTCGCTAGATCAGTTTTGTTGAACCAAAGTAAAGTTCATCATTACTTTTAAGTACATAGACATAGTTCATATGTTCAGTATAGCGAAAAACAGAGTTGAGTGCTGGGATAACCCCCACACCTTTCATTCTCTTGTTCTGATATGAATCAGAACGACTAACGATAAGAGTATAAAATGTGTGGAGGCACACCCTCACGAATCTGTTTATTGTTGGTCAATACTCGGTATTGACCACATAACCTTTGTTAAATACCAATCTTATCAAGCAGTACCTGATGCGGATAATCAAGAATATCTCGGATTAGTTTATCGTATGCATTCAAACGATACTTGAAATCTTTTGTATCAAATGTTGTATAGCGAAGCTCGGTACCAACTTCTGACTCGAGCAATTTAATAACACCATCAAGCTTGCCCTTCTTGATATTGTCCCCCACCACAAGCATATCAACACGACTGTCTTGGTTTTGGATAAGAACACCAGTAACAATAATCAATTTAAGTTTTCCAACGCGCTTCAAACGATCTCCAATTTCGCTATCACTCAACAGCTCTGTATTAATAAGTAGTTGTCGCAATGGCCCTAAAAACTCAAAACGCTGATCAAGCATCCACCCCTTCACTCGCTCTTTCTTAACTCGCTTTGTTCTTTTATTGTAGATTTCTCTCGTAAAAGTTTTGGTTTTTACAAAACCAATCTTCTCAAGCATATTGATTTCTTTTCGAACTGTCGGGGCCTTGGTTCGAGTCTTCTTACGCATATCGTCACTCGCATACGCCATATCTGGATTAAAAAGAAACAACCGCATGATCTTCACGCGTGCCGCCGAACCAAAAAGTTTTTTAAGTGTTTCCATCCGAGTTATTTGCTATAGACACCATACTAAACCAAAAACCGTCCACACTCAACGTGTGGACGGTTTTTGGTAAAAGACTAATACGTCTTATTTCAATGTTACTTTTGCTCCTGCTTCTTCCATTTTTGTCTTGAGCGTTTCTGCATCTTCTTTCCCCACACCTTCCTTAAGTGCTACTGGTGCTGATTCAACGAGGTCTTTTGCCTCTTTCAAACCAAGACTAAGCGCTTCTTTTACTGCTTTGATGACACCAATCTTGCTTTCGCCAACTGCTGTCAACTCAACGGTAAATTCACTCTGCTCTTCAGCAGCTGCTCCTCCTGCTGCTGGTGCAGCTGCAGCAACCGCTGATACGCCGAACTTCTTCTCGAGAACTTTTACCAACTGGTTAAGTTCAAGAACGGTCATTTTTTCTACCTGCTCAACAAGAGCTTCAAACTCTTTTGGCACCTCTATTTCCTCGACTTCTTCAGCTGGTGCTTCTGTCTTTGCTTCTTCAACGGGAGCAGTTTCTTCTGTTGCCTGCCCTGTAGCAGTGTCCTCGCTTGCTACCGGGGTCTCTTCTTGCTTCTCTTCTACTGCTTCCGGTTGTGTGTTTTTTTCGTCAGTCATTGTATATATCTACTTACTCTTAATAATCAGATCATTACGCTTCTTTTGCTTCTGCAATCTGTCCGAGCGCAACAACCAGTCCTTGTATTGGTGAATTAATAACATTCACAAACATACCACGAAGGATATGTTCTGATGGGATTGTTGCAATCTCCATCATTCCTTCTTGGTCACGAATCTTTCCTTCAAAGATACCTCCAAGAATATGAACGGCATCTTGATGTTCTTTTCCAAAGACGTGCACCTCGCGTGCAGATGCTGTTGCATCATCACTATACGAAAGCGCCAATTCACCCTCAAGTTGTGGTACTTCACCAGCAACTCCTGAATCAGCAAGTGCCTTTTTAACAAGCGTCTTCTTTGCAACATAGTAGCCAACACCAGCGTCGCGCAACTGTGCACGCATATCGGTGGTGTCTCCCACTGTCAAACCGTGAAAGTTAACAAATGTTACTGATTCTGATGAGAGGATGTCTTTCAATTTAGACAAAATCTCTTTTTTCTTATCTCGTGTTATTGCCATGTCTAACTATATTAGACGCCGAGCCATATGCTCATGCGCTTTTTGATATGCAAAACCGTCTGTGTTGTGAGAATGCATTAGCGCATTCTCGAGGAGACATCGACCTCGGCAGGAATATTTTAAATGCGCGGCACAACCTGCTGTCTTTGGCTTTGCGAAAGTGATAGTACCACGAGAGAAAGCTACTAGCAACTAGCTCCTAGCGGGGCTACATATCTGCTTGCTTTTGTGCAACAGCAACAACTGCGTCTTGATTATCATTGGGCACTACTTTATTTCTTTTTTCAAACCCACACTGCACACACTTGTGCACCAGTATATGCACCCCTTTTTCGGTCTCAACACGTTGTGGCTCCATCATCCCACCACACTTTTCGGCCCGATCTCCTGGATTAATATCAACATGTTTGCTCCATAAACACTCTGGACAGTGATTCGTGTAGCCATTACCAACTACCTCGGCACCACAGTGCTCGCACATAAAATCTTCTTTTGTTTTTTGAAAGTGTTTCATTGGTATCTCACCATACAATCTAGAAACAGAAAAAACAAAGCGTGCATTCCATCTTCTCACTCTATCGATATATCGATAGAATAACACACACTACCATGCCACACATATCAAAACAGAAACTTGCCAAAGATGTTGAAGAGCAAATCATCACCGATCTCTTTGAGATTTTTCTTGCGCTTCCTCACAGTGTACGAGGTGGGTCATTCTTATCTGAATTCTTTACACAGACGGAACGAACTGTGTTTGCGAAACGACTCGCAATTATGATTATGCTAATGGATGACATATCAAGCTATCGCATTGCTGAAGTTCTCAAGGTGAGCAATTCAACCGTATTACGAATTGAACACCAATTAGAACGAAACTCACCAGAAATTCAGAAAGCACTTACAAAAAAGAAAGTCCGTAAACACTTCTGGAAAGCAATTGTGCACCATCAGCAGGAAATAATGGAACGATATTCTGGCAAAAAACGATGGGACTGGCTAGACGATGTCAGCAAAAAATACAAACTATAAAACATTGGAAAGTGCACGGTAAACCTATCGATATATCGATAGGTTTACATATTTGTGTACTGTGCGAGAAAGTAATTAAACAGTAACTCTATCGATATATCGATAGAGTTACTGCATTGTATGTGTTTTGGAAATGTATGTTTTCAAAAAGTATAAGAAAACCCCCGCTTGCCGAAGCAATGCGGGGGATGAAACGCCTCCTAGGCGTTTCAGAGAAGTTCAATCCTGATCGGGCGGACCGCCGCTGGTGGTCCACGCGGACGTGTCGCCCAACTCAAAGCCGTCGGCGAAGAAAGACAAGCTCATCGTGCTCAACACGATATGGTCGGCGACAAATTCACCTTGTCCTGTTGGCACTCCACCAGGACGACCGATGTGCGCCGACATAATCGCTTGGTCGGAACGAATCCCGATGAAATGCGGAACATCAAACTGCACGAATGGCAGTTCGTAATCAATGACCGCGCCTCCACCAAAGGTAATGGTCAACGCCTCTCCCGCCTCTCCCCAGGCTTGGAGCACCGTGAATCCGAATGCATACACATCTCCGTCAGGAAACGTGTAGCGTCCAGTTCCATTGCACCCCTTACACTCGCCTGGATCACCCGGACGCTCTTCGTGCACGATGTTATTGTTATCCCAGTACGTGCTCTCTACGAGAGTAGAGATACCGGTCGTGCTCGTGAAAAGCACAGACGCATCGTCATTCTCGTAGATACGAAACCCGCCGGGATCAATGTTGT
>CBDUNJ010000032.1:0-4948 GCA_965368565.1 uncultured bacterium | reverse complement strand
CTTTAAATTTTTCTTCGTCACCTCCTTTTTTGTCAGGGTGGTATTTGTGTGCAAGCTTCCGAAATGCTTTTTTAATGTCATCTTGCGAAGCCTTCTTTTCCACCCCGAGGACGCTGTAATAGTCTTTACTCATAGCCAAATATCGTTTCGTTTCAATTACTGAAGTACTTCAGTATAGCACGCAGTATACCCGCCTGCTACGCTTCTATATCGTTATAATGCACTAAAAAAGCACCTGAGTCAATTGTGTTGATGGGTGCTTTTTAAAAGGTCTTTATTCAACAAATCGTACTCGTATTTCGTACGCATCGTCGTGTTCAGGTAAACCAGATGGGTTATCTTTTTGGAATATAAGAGTTCCATTTTTCATAAAGTCTGGATCATCTTCAGTGGCAGGAGATTCAAACTCAATAGTGCCTTCAAAAGGAACAAAGTCTGTAGTCATCCATTCTCCATCTGCAGTGGCAAAACCTTCTGCAATGATCAAACCATCCCAGTTGGTCAATGTAACAGGAAAACTTCCCTCAAAATACCATTGCCCACGAGCTTCTCCGCTAACACGAAGAGGACTCTGAACAATCTCACCAATTTCTGGTGTATCTACGGTAATGAGTGAATGTGGGCTTTCATCGGTAACTTCTTCCACATCAGTAAAGGTAATGCTTGCAAGTATTTGTTCTATTACTGCCCACTCATCTGTGTCCAAAGATCCAGAAAATACTATCGTATCTCCTCCTCCAAACACATCACACTCCCCTTCTGTTACAGCATTACCATTATGACGACACTCAGAACTTATGTTTGGCATATATCCACGAGCCCACACAAAACCAGACTGATTCCAAGAGCGTGGTGGGTTTGACGGCTTACTATAAGAGGCAAATGTCTTGCCATCATCCAAAACAAAGCGTATTGACTGATCTGTTGGAAAATTTACAAGAGAATCCCCTTCTTCCGTTATACTCACAAGACCCTCTGTCGGAATACCCTGTGGAAAGAAAGAAACGTGCGTTGCATTTGCAAAGTGATCAAATGGAAGATTTCCTTCACGATGACCTGGTTTGTAAATGTTTATCTTTGGGGCGCTCTGATCATCTCCTGCATCAAAAACCACCCACCCTGTTGGATGATCAACAGTAAAACCATATGCCTCGTTAGTATATGTTTCCCATTCTCCAACATCATCCTTTTGTTGCATAGTTGAAAGACCTGCTGCAACAAGTAGAAGTACGATAATAATAGCAATGCTAAAAAGTATTTTTCTCATAGTGTGTATGTTATGTCGAATTACTGAAGTATTCCTTACACAAGTAGCAATGCGTAAAGTGCGAACCCAAATGCCACTGTAAAGAATACAGCCCCGACAAAACACTTAGAGCGAAAGGGACTCTGGTACAAATCTACTGAGCACGTGTCGCACTTATTCTTTATAACAAGCCAGAACTGATACCATGCGTATAATGTGCCGAGAGCAAGAACACCGACGAGCCACTGTAATACTGTAAGAAGATCCATAGACAAAATACGTTATGCAATAATGCCTACAGTATACTCCTATTCTTCTAATTCAAAAAGAGGATGGTCACCTGAAGAATTGTTGCAAAGGTTCCCCACAAGAGATAGGGCAGAAGAAGCCAAAAAAGAATTTTGTGTTTTTTCCAAAATGCACACTCAAGATATGCGAGGGTAACCAAGACTATCACTATATCAATAGTGGCATACAGCATTGAAGAACTCTTTAACAAAAGTGGAGTAAATGCAATATTTGCAATTAGATTGATACAGTACACAAAAAAGAGTTTCCACGAAACTCGATTCCGCCAGGCCAATAAAAATAAATACCCGCTCGCAATAATGATGAGCGGATAAATAATCCCCCACGCAAGACCAAAGAGCCATTCAGGTGGTGCAAAAAAGGGCCTCACAATCTCGCTATAATATGTTTGATAGTTTTGCATAGTCTGTACAGTATACCGTTAGAACTTACAACTCTCTACTGTCATATCCCCAATGCACTAGCGCTTGGCGCTGACGTGGACGACAACTAAAATCACCTTTACGACAATTCTTTACCACTTGTGCACTATGTCTTTGGAATGCCTTCCAGCGTTTTATTTGTCGAGCATCCTCATCAGGTAATCGTCGACCTCTATAATAGCGACAATACCACTGAAACCAGCCCCGCGGATCATGCTCTTCATTAATCCATCCTTTTTCCCGCCATACTGCAAGAGACTGTGAGGCGCAGACACCGAAATAATTTAATTCACACCTTCTACCTTCAGGCGAAAGAACTGCTTCCCTGAACCACTCTTCTCCAAACTCGTCAACGCAATCTGTCATATACTTACCACCAAACACACCCATCTTGAGCATTTCTATCGGGGTAAGATCAGGTTTAAAGTCAGGATGAAAATGTGCACCCTCTGGTTCGGTACATACATACTGATATCCCTTTTGCATCGTATCATTTACGGTGACACTCTTTTTTACTGTCTCACTCATCCTTTCCATATGGTGGTTATGTATTGAACAAATACTGCCAAACCTCCCCACCAGCCAATAAACGATATGATGAAGCTCGCGATGATTTTTCTCTGCCAGGAATCTGGTAACACATCTGAACCTCTCCCCTCTTCCTCTCGTTTCAATAGATACGGACTCACTGAAAAGGAAAGGAACATACCATTTATCACAAGTATGAGGGCGATACATAAATGCACTGCTGGCACACCAATAAAAGGAGTATTTCTGTACAGTAAAGCACCACCAATACTGACCAACACTAATCCGATCCAAATTAAAGGCTTGGTCACTTTATGCGTTCGTGTTGTTGCTTCTGTCCAATAATGAGATTTTCTACCAAGAAAACCATGTATATCAATAACAGTAACTGCCCCAAGTCCAATAATAAAACCTGCAATAAGCACGAAGAGTCCGACACCATCTATACTAAACGAAGTCATTAATGAGAAAGTAATTTTTTATACAATGTCCCTGTAGTAAAAAGAATTCCTAAACCAACACACATAAGCACGAATGGATGCTCTCTAAATAAAGCTATCTCTCGTATACCTATTTGGAATCCCTCAAATGCCATCGCTGCACCAAAACCAGTAATAAGCGCGAATGTCAATGGGTACCGACGAACAAGTGGACGAGCCTTTCGCTCTGTCTCACTGTGTATTTCTTTTGCTATTTTCTCTACCTGTTGTATTGGATCCTTTTTCATATACACATTGTCTGTCACATTATAATGAGAACATTCCTTCTATATACAAAAAAGCGACAACAAACCCTGCAATGAGTAAGAAAACAATGATGCCAATAGCCCACCAGAGACCTGTGTGAGAATGATCTTCATTTTTCTTTTGAATTTCAATATCCTCCTCAAGGTTAGGCATAACACCAGCAGCACGTTCTCCTTGTGTTTTTTCGGTTGGTGAAACCTGCGCCTGCTTCTGTTCTGCTGCAACTGCAACATCCTCTTGCATTGTATGCACTGTTACCGCTGAGATATCAGAGGTTTCATCTATCTGTGAAGCTTCACTCATATTTGGAGCACCTTCTTGAGAAGAGACAGTGTCATTTGTCTGTCCTGTCATATTATTAGGTGCGGTATCTGGTTGAGATGCTTGTTGGCCTACTGTCACATCTGAAGCAGTGTTTTGAAGTGGTTGTTTTTCAGGTGTATTTGGGACAGTCATATTCTCTATTGAAGCTGTCATTTCTTTACTATCATTATTTTTATTATTTTGATCCATATAAAAAACTAGTTATTGGTAAGTGATATCTCTCTATACAAAATACCACACTGGAAGGTGTTAGAAATAAAATACTGGGTGGAATGTGGATAATTATCATCATTGGACCATAAAAAACGGTATAATAAAAACTGATCATTAAGATCATTAGTAATTAATATTATAGAATCATGAAAGGACTTCACATGATCACCTTTCTTCTTCTTGTTGTCGGAGGCCTCAATTGGGGTATCTTTGCTCTAACAGGATGGGAAATTGGCCACCTCTTGGGTGGTATGGATTCTCTTTTTTCAAAGATAGTCTATGTACTTGTTGGTCTTTCAGCTCTTGTTGAACTTTTCAGCCACAAAAAAAACTGTAAAATGTGTATGGCTAAAAAGATGGATAAGGGTATGGGAGGACAAATGGAAGCAGGAATGTAATACCAACACTAAAGGCGCGTCGCAAAGCGACGCGCCTTTAGTGTTGGTATTACCAAATACTAGTGTATGATGCACAGTAGATGTTACAAAGAGCACCCACAAGGAGGTCGGGCATGCTCCAAAAATGTTTTATGTGTGATGGTACAGGTGAAGTGGTCACACGAATAGGAAATACATTTTGTGATTTCTGTGGTGGTAGAAAGGTTCTTGGTCCACCAGACACGTTACCTGAAGACGAAGAAACACAGCACATATCTCTCTTGCAAAACACAAGAGGAAGCAAAAGGGGTCAACGCTATGTGGTGTGACCCCTTTCACCTTTCTAATCTTTACGCAGAGTCCATTACCTTCTTCCCCATCTGCTTTTCAACAACCTGACTAACACCAATGCCAACTATCAGTAGTAGTGTATACACTCCAAGAAGTGGTAAAAAATCGAGCGGTGAAGAACGAAACATACCAAGTGTAAATGCGCTATACCATGACACCATTGAGACAGCTCCGAGCATATAAGCAAGTCTTCGCTCACGGTGAAGTTCTCCCTTGTGATGTGCGTGTCTTTTTCCAAAGGATATTTTGACCAGTAGTGGAGCTATCTTTAGATTAAGAAAGAGTCCATTAATTGTTACCACTCCCACAACAATTACTTTTACCATAAACTTTGCTGATTCATTGAGTCGCGCCATATCTGGCAAGTACAGTCCTATACCAGAGATGATAGCGATACCTAGCCCTACCCAAATGATTTGTGAAAACATATGG
>CBDUNJ010000031.1:0-5028 GCA_965368565.1 uncultured bacterium | reverse complement strand
AAGTGACCTGTTCAACATTTTCAAAGTTATGTTTGAACGGTTGTTCGCCGAGAAAAGCATACACACCAGCAAGTGTTTGCTCTGGATCTGTTGTCAGTTTTTCAAAAGGTACAAAGTGCATATGCTCAAGATGTCCCCGAAGCACCGCATCTTTAATACGGTTGTACGCAATCCCTACAGGTTGCTCTGGTCGCATCCATGTCGCACACCTTCCTTCAACTGTTTGAAAATCAAAATAGTGCTCTCGCTCTTGTGGTAACTGTTTTGTAGCTGCTGTGCCTCGCCAAAGCTTTTCAAAACTTGCCAAAATATCGCGCACGTCTCTGACCGGCACAAGCACTTTTGGTGTATACCCAAGTGAAAACTCTGCCATCTCAAGAAGCGCCACCCACACACGACTTTTATCAAAAATAACTGGCTGGTCTATGTCTGCATAATAGTTATGTAACATTCCTCTAAGAACACGTTGCTTCCCCTCTTCATTCGGGTGAGCGCGGAATTCAACAAGGTTATCCCACTGATTACGAACACTAAACATCACATCTGCAATACCACTGGTGTGTGTAGTATGAAAACGAGGATTTTGTGCAAGAATATTTGCAAGGAGTGTTGAGCCTGCGCGAGGAAGTCCTGAAATACAGTGAAATGTGTGTTCTCTATTGCTCATATACCCAGTCCTGTAATAAGGGTGAAGAACCAACCAATAAGTGGTGTGAGGAACTGCCACAAAAAAAGGATGAAGATGAGCACAAAAATCATACCGTAGCGCTCAAGAGTGAACCGCAGACGCCCATACTGTTCTGGAAACAGCGCAAAGAGTACCTTAGAACCATCAAGTGGTGGAATAGGCACCATATTAAAGAGCATCAAAACAATATTAATCATAACCACCATCACAAGGAGTTGTAGTACAAGTGGAGATACAAGTCCTCCCCAAAAGCGTATAAAGATCCCGAAAACAATTGCAATAAGTGCGTTTGAAAGAGGTCCAGCGAGTGCGACCCACGCCTCTGCAAAGCGTGAGCCACCAAGGTTGTACGGATTATATGGAACAGGTCGTGCCCACCCAAAAATAAACCCTCCTGGCATCAGTGCCATAAAAAGAGGTACGATAACTGATCCTACTGGATCAAGGTGTTTAACAGGATTGAGTGTTAAACGACCAGCAATACGTGCCGTTGGATCACCGAGAGCGTCGGCTGCATATCCGTGCGACACCTCGTGCACCACAACGGAAAGAATTAATATACCAATGAGAAATACAACTTCCATAATAAAACGCTTTACATAGTAGTGTTTCCTATGGTACCATACCCCGGCTTAATTCAAAGATATATGGCAAAAGAATGCGCAATAACAGGAAAGAGTTCAATGGTTGGTGGCGGCTACAGCAACCGTATTCGTGCTACCCAATTCAACCCAACAGGTAAGGTGCGAAAAAAAGCAAACCTACACAAAAAGAAAATTTTTGTACCTGAGCTCGACAAGCATATACACATCACTGTGTCAGCACGAGGGCTTCGTACTATTCAGAAAAAAGGTGCGTATCGTGCACTCAAAGATGCAGGGGTGGTATAAGAAGTACTTGACAACTAGCTGCTAGTAGCAATACAAAACCTATCGATATATCGATAGGTTTTGTTATTTCCTTCTGAAAGACTGTCCATCAGATATAAAGGTTATCGTGCCGTGTTCACATGTACCCAACACCTGTTCACTTATCTGACTAAGGAGTGTCATAACTTCCTGATGTGGATGTCCGTAACGACTGTCGCACTCGGCAGAAATAATTGAAATCTCTGGATCAACTGTCGTGACAAACACTGATGCTGATGAGCTCTTTGATCCATGATGCCCTGCTTTCAAAATGTCACTTGCAAGCATACCCCCTTCAAGTGACACAAGAAGTCGTTCAATATTTTGTCCCGCATCTCCCGATAACAACACCTCTGTCTCGCCATACACTACCTGCACTACCACAGAACCATCGTTGCCAATATCTTCATCAAGCTCCCTGTCTGGAAAAAGTACTCGTATATATGTACCGTCATTAAAATCAATCACCTGCCCTCGACGTGCTTTCACATAACTTGCACCTTCCTCTACGACAGCATCTCTATACGAGGTATACACTTGTGTATCGTTTGTTGCGCCTGTATCTAGCACCACATTAATATCAAAACGTCTAAAGAGTTCTTGAAAACCACCGATGTGATCAGCATCAGGGTGTGTGACAAGTACCACATCAATCTCTCTGTCATAAAATGGCATAACGGTGCCAAGTGCACGAAGCACGTTGGTGTGCGGACCTGCATCAACGAGCACCTGTCTACCGCTTGGCGTCTCAATAAAAATTGCATCTCCTTGTCCTACATCCAAAAAAGACACTTTCAGCACTTTAAGTTGCATACCAAGTACGGCGCTCCATATAAAAAAGGTACTGAAAATACACACTCCGAGAATAGTAAGTTTTGTCTTCACACATACAGCATACCTTGCTTTTTGCCCACAGATAAGGAATTATAGAAACAGAAGTATATCAACGTCACAAAGGAGTCAGTATGCGCCGAATAGAGACGAAGAATGGTACAACGTATGTGTGCGAAATTTGTGGGCTAGCACACTGTTCCAAATCATTTATGGAACGCCACGAAAAGATACCTCGGGACCATACACCTGATCTTTCTGAAGGAAGTGTTCTGGAGCATAAAGGAGAACGGTGGACGCTCACTAATTTCTATTATTCTCAAAAGCCTGAACCACTCATTAATCCCATTAGCAAATGGATTGATGGACCTCACCAACTTGTCTTGGTTCTCAAGCAGACACACCTTCATGGCTCAAAATCCCCCATTCCCTACGACGCCAACCTCGAAGGTGTTGAATCACAACTTTGGATTACTTACGCTGAATACCTCCTTTGGAAAGAAGGTGATGTAGAAAAACTCATTGCAGCTGGTCTCACAAGAAAGCCACTGGAGAAGAGACCAGGATTCTTCCGCCGAATGCTTTCCACTCTCGGCACATAACGCAAAGTGCCAACCCCTTCGGGGTTGGCACTTTCTTATTTGTACATTCGTATTGATTCGTAATTGGTATATTGCTTTATTAGATGGAGTCGTAAAAAGCAAAACGAATTTGTTCTGTCTCGGTATTCCGAATTGTATGTACCGGCTTCTCATTTACAGCCCATGACGGGTGTACCGTTACACTCTGCGGTGAGTAGAAGTGACGGACTGTCTTGGGGAACGGACGGAGAATGCCAGGCGCTGTATATACTGCGTGTGCAATCTCAACAGCACTATCCCACCCAGGTCCCGTGTGCTCAAAAGTAAACGACACGTTAATCCGATACTGTTTATCACTTGGGTGAAGACCTGAAAATTGTCCGCGTTGAAGTACTGTCTCTTTGTATGTGTCTGGATATTGTTCTGACTCTACACGATTTCGAATAACCCAGGCAACTAACAACTGCTCTTCTGGAACCTTGGATTCAGAATATAGTGTTCGTGCAAACCAAAGCATTTCCTCATTTGTCTTAATATCATCTACAACAGTCGTTGCTTCATCAGCAAAAGCGACAGGTTGAAACATTCCACCAAGCGCGAATGTAAGAATAAGGCCCATAGCCGTAACAGCAGCTCGCACGTGTTCTGTGTTGAAGTACATACTAATATGTTGAATGTGTGTTTTCATATGTGGAAACTAAAAAAGCACCCCCTGGGCGCTCTAATAGAATACGTAAAGTATAGCAACTTTTTTTATACCTGTCAAGTGGTTCTTTGTCAAGTTTTCAAGTATCCCATACTGGCTTAACAAAGCCGTAAAAATACATAGGTCTTACTCTTTTGTAAAAAGAATTTTTTCATCCAGCACTAACTTTGTTGTTGTGTTTTTATCACACGACCAAACAAAGAGACTGTTTTGTTTCCAAAGAGTAACGTGCTGTGTGTTGAGAGCTTAAGTGCAAAAACACCACCATCGTGTAACAACAAAGTTGGTGCTGGATATATCTGGTATCCCGATTAGAGACACGCTTGGCGCACACACGTCTTCTGAGACACTCTAATAACATTGCTCCAAAACAGAAGTTGGCGGTATACTGTCTCTAACCGGGATACTACACACGCTACATTAAAACATAGTTCACTATATGAATCACTACACAGCACAGACCTTTGAGATACCTCACATAGCAGGTATATCAGAAAAACAAATAGAGGTGCACTTGGGTCTCTATAACGGCTACGTTAAGCACACAAACACTATTATTGACCAGCTTGCAGAATGGCAGAAGAACACTGAGAAGAATGACTACCTAATCGCCGAGTTACGTCGACGGTTTGCTTTTGAATTTGATGGTATGCGAAATCACGAGTACTACTTTGGAGCTCTTGAAGGAGGTCCCGCAGAACTTACAGAAACTGACAACTTTGGTGAAATGCTCAAATACTGTTATGGCTCTATTGAAACGTGGCGAGAAGAGTTCGTGCACACTGCAAAAACACGTGGTTCTGGTTGGACTATCCTTTACTTTGACCCAAAAACAAATCAACTTATTAACGCATGGATTGATGAACACCACCTTGGCCACCTCTCTTCCCTCCCTATTATTTTTGCTCTTGATTGCTGGGAGCATGCATATATGGTTGATCATTTACCAAGTGGAAGAGCTGAGTACATTGAGGCCTACCTTGCCGCAGTACACTGGCCAACTGTGAACAACTGGTTTAAAACAGCTCAAAATACATAGTATGCTGAGCGAGACGTCAACACGTGTGTATTATTTATTATTATTTAGCATCTCTTTATGTTTGCATCAGTAGATTTCACTCTTCTTGGTATGACTCTTATTGTTGTTGCTTGGGCAATACAATTTCTCTATTCGTGGGTGCGTGGTTCACGCCTTTCACGAACGTTTGTTATTTTCTATGGATTTGGCCTTCTCGGTCTTATCATAGAGCAAGTATCTGTAGGTGGCACTATTACCACAAGCGGATGGCTTAACATAACAAATCTTCTTCTTGT
>CBDUNJ010000030.1:0-5045 GCA_965368565.1 uncultured bacterium | reverse complement strand
CTCCAACACCTCTTGTACCGCTCCAGCAACGGGTGAACAAAGTTTAGAATTTGAACCAAGCGCATCAGGATCTTTTTCTGATGGCACTATATCAAGCACCGCATCTGTATCAATATGTAGAGGAACTGGTAGCTGTACAACAACCGCATCTACCCCACTGTCCTCTACCACCTTATGCACCAGCGTATGCACCGCTTCGTGATCTGCATCTGCGCCAAGTTCTTTAAGTATCACCTGTATCCCAACCACATCAGCCACCTTCTGTTTAATCCGCAAAAAACTATCTGTCGCTGAATCATCTCCCACACGCACAATAACAAGGACAGGTACCTTGGATAGCGTAGACACCTGACTTTTCGTACGTGCATTAATATCAGCCGCAATGGCTCGCCCATCAATCTCCATACTATTTTCCACTTCGTGAAATAATAATCTTTACTGTGCGAAGAGCCACTTTAAGATCCAAAAGGAATGAGCGGTTTTTTATGTAGTACAAATCGTATGAAAGCTTTCTTCGTGTCTCTTCTACATCAACACCGTGGTGTGGATGTGCATTATGATAAATTTGTGCCCACCCTGAAAGACCTGGTTTAATAAGATGCCGAATATTGTAGTACGAAACTTCGTCTTCATATCGTTTTACTAGCGCAGGCAACTCTGGTCGTGGACCAATTAATGATAAGTCGCCTTTCAAGACACTCCACAACTGTGGCAATTCATCAATCCGTGTCTTTCTTAAAAAGTGTCCAGTTCGCGTTACAGAATGTTTACTCTTAAGCACGTCAGCTCCCTCATCACTACCGGTCATTGTTCGAAACTTTTTAATATGAAGCGGTCTATTATTCTTCCCAATTCTATCTTGGTCGATAAAAAGTTGCCCCCTGTCCTCAAAAAATACCGCTAGCCACACAAAAGGGTACGCAAACAGAGAGAGTAGAAAGAGTGGTAGTGAAATAACAATGTCCATTGTTCGTTTTAAAAAGTCATAGGTAAACTTTGTTGATGTTGAAATATTTTCTAAAAACCAGCTGTAACGAACCAATGAGAGCGGAATGCGATCAAAAATATCTTCATACACTCGGTGCATATCTATGAACTGCACTTTGGAAAAAATAAGGTTGTAGAGTTTTGGCAAAATACTTTTTACCTTTTCGTTTCGCGTGTCAATAACAATAGTGGTTATATCTTCACTGTAGACACGACTCACTATTTCTTCTTGAAAATCAACTCCTTCCACTTCATCAAGGTCAATGGATGAAACAAAATACAAATTATATCGTTCGTTGTTGTTTACTTCTTCACGAAGTTCCATCATTTCATTACCACTACCGATAATAATGCCTGCCTGCTTCTTCCGAGAACCAATCAGCGGATACAGTTTTAAGCGCCACAAGACAATGAGGGCAAAAGATACAACGAGGTAGATAAACAGATTTGTTTTTGGCGTGATGCCGAAATATGGAATGAGATAAAAGAAAAGCACTGCGATTGCGCTATTTGCAACTTGTGCCGCAAAAATAATATCTGGCAATTTACTCTTAAGAATAACGGTGTGCTTTTCGTATAGTCCAGCAATAAAGAACACCACGATCCAGACTAAAAAGAGTATTGAAAAAGGGATTGCATGATTGGTGTAAAGAACATTTCCTGGCACCCGGACATAGCGCACCAATAACATCACCCACAGTGAAATGTAGAAAAATGCAACATCGCCAACAAAGAGGACGAATGCTTCTCGTTTATTTATCCCACTAAAACTACTCATATATAGTGCCTACTATAGCGCTAAACAAGGTAAAAAAGCAATGCGCACCAGCTTTTAGCTTCCAAAGCGTCAGTAGCTTTTTAGAAGGAAAAGTCATGAAGGTGCACAAAAAATAAGAAGTGTTGAATTAAGTGACCTGTCTAACACACGCACTATATTTTATGGGACGCTTAGCCTCCCATAAAATATAGTAAAAAATAAAGAGCCGTCGATTCGTTTTGCAAATCGGCGGCTCTTGTAACATCAAATCCCCCAAGGCTGGTCCGCCCTACTCGTAGGGGTGCTGATTCCCACAGGTTCCAGATGGTGGAGCTGGTGGCATGGTAACGTGCCCGACATCAGCAAGCGTATCACATTCACCAATGAACTGAACGAGCTCCCATTCTCGATCATCAACCTCCCAAACGTAGACTGCACGACAACCCGTGTCAGAAATCCCCTTCTCCAAAAGATGCGCGAATACAACGCAATCAATTCGTGTTTTCGTGGTCGGCACGTTAGGAACCTCAGGACTCTCCATCAGAAACCCTGCCAACGACGTCATAATTAGAATGATCGCAATCGCAGTGATAACCGCCAAGACAACATGCCAAAAAGTAAGACCATCTCCATCAAAATCAGACATCTCCATCTCCTTCCATTTTGTTACTAATCTGCTATAATAATACCACTAAAATCGCTTTATAGCAATGTATCTAAGACACCCAACAAAAAAACAAACCCTTCACATACAACCAACCCCAACATTCGATGTTGGGGTTATGGGAAAGAAAAGTGTGGTGTAATTTATACCCTTTATACAGCACGTCTTCATGAACACCACTACCAAGAAAAAAATCTTGTATATCATTACTAAATCTGAGCCTTTTGGCGGTGCTCAGAAATATATTTATGACCTTGCTACTAACCTCCCTAATGAATACCAAGTTCTTGTAGCATTTGGAGGTGAAGGACTCCTTAAAGAAAAGCTAGAGAGTGTTAAGGTTCAGACAATCTCTATCCCCCGCCTTGCTCGGGATATTTCTCTTTTTGATGAAACCATTGTCTTTTTTGATCTCATAAAAATACTTAAAGAACACACACCTGACATTGTCCACCTTAATAGTTCTAAAATTGGTGGACTCGGCGCACTTGCTGTCCGCACTCACAACTTAGCTGTTTCTCTCTGTAATTTCTTTGGGAAGCGTTTTTCTACTCACTACTCACTACTCACCCCTTCATCTATCATCTTTACAGCTCACGGCTGGCCATTCAAGGAGGAGCGTGCGCTGTGGCAGACCATACTTATTAAACTAGTGTCGTGGGTAACCGTCGTGCTTTCCCATCAAACAATTGTTGTATCAGAAGACGACCAAGAACACGCACGATGGATGCCTTTTGTACAAAATAAAATGCATGTCATCCACAACGGCGCACAGCCAATCAAAAAGGTTGCCAAAACAACTGCACGAAATTTTTTCAAAGAATCAGGTGTTTCCTTTACACGCGGCGATACAATACTTGGAATGATTGGAGAACTCACTCCTAATAAGGGATACCGGGATGTTATTCGTGGTATGGAAATACTTATTGAACAACATCCACATACACGACTACTTATTATGGGAGGTGGTGAGGAGCAGGAAGAGCTCAATGAATTGATTGTTATGAAAGAGTTGACCGAGCACGTCTTCCTTCTTGGCAATACTCCCGATGCTGCAAAGTATTTACGCGGCATTGATATGTTTATACTCACGTCGCACAAAGAAGGACTGCCGTACGTATTGGTTGAAGCAGGTCATGCTGCACTTCCATCTGTAGCAACGGCTGTCGGAGGTGTCCCTGAACTTATTGATGATATGCGTTCGGGTATTCTAGTTCGCCCTCACGTCCCACAAGAAATTGCCAATGCCATTGCATTCCTGCTGGATAACCCGGAGCATCAACGTTCTTTCGGTGATGCCCTCCACGAAAAAGTCCTTGGTGCATTTTCGTTTAAGAAGATGCTGGAGAGGACCATTCGACTATACTAGCGCAGTCCTGGTAACTCATCGTGCATTCGACTTCGTGGCACAACATTTCCATACCCTCGCATACCCATCAACATACCAAGTGCCAAAAACTCCATCATCAAGTGGCTTCCTCCGTAGCTCACAAATGGCAACACCGTGCCGGTTACTGGTAGCAGCCCGAGGTTCATACCTATATGAATAACCGCATGAGACATAATCAAAAATGCAACACCGAGCCCAAAAAGTGTCTCAAAGTTACTTGCTCCAGTCAGTGCAATGAGTACTATTCTCCACACTACGAATATAAAGAGGCCAAATAAAACAACAACTCCAACAAAACCCCACTCCTCTGCAAAAGCTGCAAAAATAAAGTCTGTCTCATACTCTGGCAAAAAGCGAAGTCGTGACTGTGTACCAAACCCAACACCCTTTCCCCACAACTGACCAGAACCCACGGTAATCGTTGACTGATAGGCGTTGTATCCAGCGCCCTGAATATCAGCTAATGGATTGATGAAGGTTTTGATGCGATCTTTTTGGTAATCTTGAAATACAAAAAGCCACAGTCCGCCAAAAGCCAAAAGCCCTATAAGAAAGACGGCAAAAAGATGCTTCTTGGAAATACCTGAGACTAATATCATTCCCAACCAAAGAAAAAAGATAATAATGGCACCACCGAAATCAGGCTGAACAAAAACCAAAAGAAACAACACGAATGCATACACACCCGAAATAAGAATGTGTCTGTAGTGAGCAATTTCAATATGTCGTCGTGAAAAATATTTTGCCAAGAGCGCTATTAAAATAATCTTGGCTGGGTCAGAGGGTTGTACAAAAAAAGCACCGAGGTCAAAGCGACTCAATGCACCCTGTGTAATTGTTCCAGCAAGAAAGAGTCCTAATAGTGAGATAACCGAGATTCCAAACAATATCACCAAAACAGAGGTTCTCTTTAGAAAACGCCAATCAATAGCACTTGCAACAAAAAAGACTACAAAACCGAGAACGATCCATACCACTTGTCGCTCAAAAAAAGCATTTGCATCAACAAATGAGTTCATTGTTATAAGTCCTGCAATCAGAAGTGGCACAAGCGCCACAGCAAGAGCCCAATCAACAGAACGATATATGCGCCCAAATATCCCTTTCATAGCCTCTAGTATACCAGTTTTTAGGGCCCCTATTATATATACAATTACTCGGGAATAATAATCGGATAAATATCTGAACGAACGATCTCATCAGCAAATCTACCAGGCCAGGTAAAAATAATTGTCTGATCTTTATTG
>CBDUNJ010000029.1:0-5160 GCA_965368565.1 uncultured bacterium | reverse complement strand
TCATTGCTCGCAATTATTGCACTTATATGGGTACCTGAATCCTTAAGCGCGCTTGGAAACTACAAAACCACACTTCTATTACTCACTAGTCAGTTAATTCTTACTTTCTTCCTAGCCTTTTCATCGTCACCAAGTATCGGTGTCACTCTCTTAGTACTCCACCTACTTCTCTTCAGAGTAATAAGTTATAACCTTGATCTCTTTCTTGAACATTATTCGGAAGACTCAGAGACTGGAGGTATCCGAGGCGTATTCCTAACTGTTGGTAATATTGCAGTGCTTACGGCACCCCTCCTGTCAGGATATATTGTCGGTACTGATGCGTTTGGGAGGGTATACCTTAGCTCAACATTGCTTCTTATACCTGTACTGTATCTCCTCAATAAAAATTTCAAGTCGTTTAGAGACCCGATGTACCAACGAATTGCCTTTTGGAAAACACTACGCATATCATATCGCAATAAAGATATGTGGCACATTATGAGTGTCAATTTATTATTACGATTTTTCTATGCATGGATGGTCATCTATATGCCCATATACCTAAACCAACACATCGGTTTCTCCTGGGGAGAAATAGGTATTATGTTCAGTATTATGCTCTTTCCTTTTGTGCTTTTTGAGGTGCCGCTTGGTAAATTGGCAGATACAAAATATGGTGAGAAAGAAATTCTCACCATTGGCTTCATCGTGCTCAGTCTCACTACAGCTTCACTCGCATTTCTTAATACAGCAAACATTATCATTTGGGCAACCGCTCTCTTTCTGACACGAACTGGAGCAAGTATGATTGAAATTATGATGGAAAGCTATTTCTTTAAACAAATTGATGGTGGCGATTCACACACTCTCTCCCTATTCAGAATTATGCAACCAGCAGCATATGTCATTGCGCCACTTATTGCCTCGCTCGCATTCTATATCATCCCCTTTAACTACCTATTTCTTTTACTGGGTATCATAGTCTTTTACGGAACCCGTCATAGTCTAGCTCTTGTTGACACACTCTAGTTGACAGAGAGACATAACATTAAACTATTATTTTACACACATTATTGTTCTTTTTCGGTATCACGAGTGTTCATAGGAATACCAAGACGAGCACGTTTTATTTTCTCACGTTCTGCTTGTTGCTCAGGAGTTAAGACACCAAGGGTTTCAGTATGCATTTTCTCTTCATGTAACTGAAGCTGGTGAAGAACCTCCATTTCTGTCTCACCCTCGGCGATGAAATCACAGTTATTACTGTGTACCTCTTTGCAGCTAAGTGTTTTCATAGTAAAAATTAGTTTTCTTATAGTCTCTCTTTTAGTATATACCACTAAAGTTGGAACGTTATGCACAGTCTTCTATTGATGCTATAGTGGCCCTACTAAACACATATATATGGCTTTTATTGATGAGATACTGCTTGATGCCAAAGCTGGCAAAGGTGGCAATGGCGTCGTACGATGGCGCCACGAAAAAAACAAAGAATACGGTGGTCCTTCTGGGGGTGATGGAGGAAGGGGTGGTGATGTGTATGCTCGTGCTGTTCGAGATGTTCACCTTCTTTCACGATATAGAACAAAAAAACTAATTGAAGCAGAAGATGGTGGTAGTGGTGGGAGCAACAGTCTGGAAGGTAAAAACGGTGAAGATGCAGAAATACTTCTTCCTGTTGGTTCTATCATCACAAACACAGAGACAAAAGAGGTGTTTCGTTTAGACACAGAAGAAGACCGGGTACTTCTTCTTACTGGTGGAGCTGGTGGTAGAGGGAATGAATCATACAAAGGCTCTAGGAACAGAAACCCCGAGCAATCAACGCCGGGGAAAGAGGGTGAACGTGGCACATTCCATATTGAGGTTGAACTTATTGCTGATGTTGGTCTCATTGGTATGCCAAGCGCAGGAAAAAGTACACTCCTCAACGCACTCACTAATGCTCATGCAAAAACAGGCGCCTACCACTTTACAACACTTGAACCAAATCTTGGTGTATTTCTTGACTATACTATTGCTGATATTCCTGGGCTCATTGAAGGAGCGTCAGAAGGAAAAGGTCTTGGTCATGCATTTTTACGACACATACGACGAACCAGATTATTGGCACACCTTGTTTCGCTTGAAAGCGAAACACCCCTCCAAGAGTACCAAGACATCCGAAAAGAACTACGCTCTTTTGATCCTGCTCTTGTTGAGAAAAAAGAGATTATTATCTTAAGTAAGGCAGACCTTGTTACACCTGAATACGCAGAAGATGTTGCAAAGCTTTTTTCTAAAGAAGGAAAAAAGATCCTTTGTGTTTCCACAGAAGACCCTCTCTCTCTACAAAAGTTGCGCGATGCTTTTGTGGAAACACTTAGCCAAATGTAAACGTAAATGCTTCTACTCCCCCTTCAATAAACTCTATCCGTAAGATATGCTCCTCCGTTGCATCTAGGTTTACAAGATTATACAGAGAATGTGTATCAATACTAATAGTGCTGTCAGTAACATCACTACCAACACCATCACCATCAATCAGTTCCCCATCAAGATATATCCGAGCAGTAACAGGATCTGCGTCTGACACACCAGCTACAAAATTGACCTCCTTACCTTGAAAGTGAAGTGTGATACTGTCATTTTTAGAAAATGAACGAGCATACTCATCTGCTATCTCCCAATCACCTCCAAAGGCAAACCCATTAAGAGGAATAGTATCTGGTTCTATGTAGTCACATCGTCCTCCTAGACACTCACGTTTTGGCACATTAACCACGTATTCAATACGACTGCTGCCAAAATATATTTCTGGTGTACGTGGTAATTTGTTAGATTCTTTTTCCGAAACATCACCGGCGTCATCTTCAACAACGTCATCAAGTCCGAGTACATCAATGCGTTCTTGAAGTGCAGCAACAATCGCTGCCTCTGACTCTTCATATCCACCCTCACCAATGTGGTCATACACAATAAACCCATCAATATCAATAAGGTATTTGCGTGGCCAATAGCGGTTTTTATATGAACGCCACGTTGAATAATCATTATCAAGAACTACCGGATACTCAACTGCAAATTTTTTTGTAGCAGCAAGCACGTTGGCGTACTCCTTTTCAAATTCAAATTCTGGTGTATGCACTCCCACAATAACGAGTCCATCGTCCTGATATGAATTATGCCAGCTATTAAGGTGCGGTAATGTGCGCTGACAGTTAATGCATGAGTAGGTCCAAAAATCTACAAGAATTACTTTTTTACCAATAAGATCTGCAAGAACAAATGGTTCAGTATTAATAAAACCGTCTGGAGAAGAAATTTCTTTTGCTCGTTCATATTGTTCTGCCTTCTGGGCAACACGCTCTTCCCCGCCAGGCAACATTTCCTTCATAATATCTCCCCCTTCTGTAGTTGCACTACCTGTATCAACCTTTCGCGACTCCAGATACGCAATACCACCAAGAATAAGAAACGCGAGTATACCAAGGATAAGATATCGTTGTGTTGTAGATATATCCATTTTTATTGAAGTAAGATACTGTTAAGAAAACCAAAGTTTGCAATAAGCCCTAAGCTTTGCGTAAAGACAAGCACACCAAGTACGATAAGAATGATTCCAAATACTAAGTTTACATACCTGAGTGTGTGCGAATACTTTTCAATAACACCACCTGCTTGAGAGGCAAAAAGTCCAACAACCAAAAAAGGAATACCGAGGCCGATTGCATATGATAAAAGCAGGTAGAAAGCAGTGCCTGGTTGTGACGCTGCGAGACCAAGAATTGCCCCCAAAGCAGCACCAACACAAGGTGTCCATCCAGCTGCAAATGCTGCACCAAACACAAATGATGTAAGAAATCGTGAGTTAAATTTCTTTTTTACAAGCACTTTGTGATCTCGTTCAAGAAAAGAAATTTTAATAAGACCTACCAAATAGAGCCCGAAGAAAATAACAATAGCGCCACCAATTCGAGCAAGCCATGTCTGCACATCATACGCAATAGATTCAAGCAATGTGTTAAGAAGGATTCCCAATAACGCAAAAACAACAGAAAAACCAAGAACAAAGAACACACTGTTCAAGAAAATTGATAGACGACTTGGTGCACCACGCTCTTCAAGAGTTGTACCGGAAAGGTATGCCAAGAAACCAGGAACAATAGGAAGCACGCAGGGAGAAAGGAATGACACAATTCCTGCCAATAGTGCTACAAATACAGTTACATCAACCATAGAAGATTATAAGTTAGTAGTAATTTCTTTCTCATACCGTTTCGCATCCCAACTTTCAGGTGACTTCACAATACGCTCACCATTTTTTACAAATACTTTGGTGTGCTGATAGGCAACACCGAACTCACGCGCAAGCGCTGTTTCATCTGCATCCGTTTCATTGTCATTAAAATTCACACGGAATCCAACGACTTGATCTGTCTCAAGCTTATCAAATGCCTGTTCCATAAGGGGGAACTCTGCACGACACGTTGGACACCAGTTTGCATAAAAGTAGAGTGCAATGAGTTTTTCTGACGCCAATGCTTTTTCATAGTCAGCTTGAGTAAAATCTAAAAGTGGTGCTGATGCACTACCTGCAAGACGTATGCCTGAAAACTCACTCTCGGCACCCATCAGTACACCCTCATCCATCATTGCATCATCGCCTTCTATCATTGTGTCATCACTTTCCATCATTACATCATCATGCATCTCATCTAAAGCCTCCCTATCAGACTCTTGTGTCGTTCCCCAATACACACCACCCACAAGAAGTGCGAGAAAGACAATAATCCCGATAATTGCTACTGGTGCCATTCCTTTTTGTGTTGATGTATACATAACTATACTGATGTTTTAAACCTAATACCTTCAGTATGAAGGTGTGATTTCTAATGTCAAGTTTACTTTACATTTATCTGTGGACAAGTGTTACCGAACCCTCCTGCCGTATGCTGCTCCAAGCACTTTCCCAAGGACCATACCTACAAGAGCGCTAACAAGCCAGGGATCAGGTTGTGTTGTTATAGTTTGATACACAATACCCACTACCAATATTCCCGCACCAACCAAGTACCCAATACGTCCAGCAATCATCTTATGCAACTCCTCTCGTTCATCTTCAGCATGTTCACGCCACACAAAAATTCCAAAAACAGCAAATAGCACCAAGAGCACTCCTGCGAGAATATACACAAG
>CBDUNJ010000028.1:0-5224 GCA_965368565.1 uncultured bacterium | reverse complement strand
ACCTTGAAAAACAAGGGTTTTTCAGCATATCTGGTTGGCGGTTGTGTTCGCGACATTCTTATTGGAAGAATTCCAAAAGACTGGGATTTTACTACCGATGCAACACCAGAACAAATTCAAGAACTATTTGAAGAAACGTTCTATGAAAACGAATACGGCACTGTCGGGGTTGTACTTGATGATGTTTCTGATGAAACACTTAAGGTTATTGAAATCACACCGTACCGAAAGGAGACAGGATATTCAGATGGAAGACGGCCTGACACTGTAGCATTTGGCACCTCGCTTGAAGAAGACCTTGCGCGACGTGACTTTACCATAAACGCAATAGCACTTGACCCCGACGAAGGTGAGGTTGTTGATCCTTATGGTGGCATCCAAGACATTCAGAAACACCTCATACGGGCTGTAGGTAAACCAGAAGAGCGCTTTGCTGAGGATGGCCTCAGAATCTTGCGGGCTGTGCGTCTTGGAGCAGAATTGGGCTTTGAGATAGAAAAAGATTCACATGAAACAATAGGGAAGGGTTCTTCTATGCTCTCCCATATAGCTAAAGAGCGAATTCGAGACGAATTTTCTAGAATACTCTTATCTGACAGCCCCGCTCACGGCCTCACACTTTTACGTGAACTTGGGCTTCTTTCGTATATCGTCCCTGATTTAGAACAAAGCTTTGATATTGAACAGAACCAGGCTCACTCATATGATGTGTGGGAACACCTTATCCGAACAGTTCAAGCTGCTGCTGATAAAAAACACCCACTCGAGCTTAGATTAGCGGCTCTATTTCACGATATTGCAAAACCTCATACTCGCGACAGGGACCCTAAAAAAGATGATTGGTCATTCCATGGTCATGAAGTGGTAGGAGCAAGTGTTGCGCATGTTACACTTACAGACCTTAAATACCCAAAAGAAGTTATAAAAAAGGTGCGCAAACTTGTCCGTTGGCATATGTTTTTCTCAGATCCCGATGAAATAACACTTTCCGCAGTGCGACGACTCATAAGTAACGTTGGGAAAGAGAATGTGGATGATTTAATGAAACTCCGTATTTGTGACCGAGTAGGCACCGGACGACCAAAAGAAGAGCCATACCGACTACGAAAATATATGTCTATGATAGAAGAGGTATCACGTGACCCTGTGTCTGTTGGTATGCTTGCTCTTGATGGAAAAGATGTAATGGATGTTTCTGGTGAAACACCAGGACCACGACTAGGCTGGATTCTGCACGCACTTTTAGAAGATGTGTTAGATGATCCTTCAAAAAATACAAAAAAGGAGCTTGAAAAGCGCATCAAGGATCTTTCACAACTATCTGACACTGAGCTCAAAAAACTAGGTGAGGCGGGTAAAGAGAGCCGTGAAAAGGCCGAGGAAGCAGAAATCCGACAAATCAGAAAGCAGTTTCACGTGAAATAATACGGCTATGTACCTTGGGCTTGTGGTGTGGTAATTCACATACAAAAAACACCCAGCGGCAAGGACTCAATAACTTGAGTTCTTAACGCTGGGTGTTTGTCTCGTCGTATCACGAGAGTGAAAGTTGTCCTCAGAGTACTATGCCACCTTCAAACACGAAGACCGAAAGTAGATACTTTGTGTTGGTGGGTTGAGATCTCGTGTCACTGACTGTGACACCAGTATCCAAAAACACTTTCCATTGAGATTTGGCCAAATCCCGAAAGAACTAAGTGCTGCGAGAACCGGGTAGAGCTCGAAAAGTGGGATAGAGCTCAAAAGAGTAGATAGGGTAGGGCTTTGTTATTTGATTGGTGGTTCACCAGCTGATCTGATATCTATTCTAAAGGACATTAAAGTAATGTAAAGGACATACCTGTGGATAACCCTCACTACCACGTATCCCCCTACATACAAGTGCATTTTTATGGCTAAAAATAAAGATATAATTGACACCTTGAAGTACCTGCATTTCAATCGAGGCATCATTGTTTTATGCAAAACTTGTTTTACAACACCTCAATAAAAGTTGTGGGGGCTAACTATCATAAAAGACATTATAAAAGACACTTCCTAAGAAGTGTCTTTTCGAGCCTCAGCTAAGCTTTTCAATTAGTTTTTCCAAACCAATAACGGTTTCTTTCAAGTCGGGATACTGACGTAATTTGCCTATAAGCCTATCGAAATCAGAATGTTCGTTTGGATGATCTGGATTTGCAATTCTAATAAGAGCTCCGTATTCACCGACGGTGAGTATTTGCATTGGAATTGAAAAAAGTATTTCAATCAGATCAGAATATAAACCATTTTTCATTTGAATCTCCTTTACAATCACATCTACCAAACACTGTAGCAACTCTAAAGAGCAATATCAATAGAAATAGGGCAGTGGTCAGAACCAAGTACACGGGTGTGGTGTGTCACCCCTTTGAGGTTCTTCTGAAGACTCCCACTCAGAAAGAAATAGTCAATGCGCCACCCAACATTTCTATCACGAGCTCGTGTTTTCATATCCCAATACGTATACACATCTTTCTTCTTCGGATTAAGATGTCTAAATGCGTCAACCCAGCCGTGATTCACCACTTCGTCGAGCCACGCTCGCTCTTCAGGTAAGAATCCTGTGTTTTTTTCATTTGCTTTTGGACGTGCCAAATCTATTTCTTCATGTGCTGTATTTACATCACCGCAAAAAATAACGTTATGTTTTTGTTTCAGTTCTTCGATGTGCGTCAAAAATTGATCATAGAAATCAAGCTTGTATTTGAGACGTTCTTCACCACCACCGCCATTTGGAAAGTACACAGTAAGAAGCACGAACGTTTTGAAGTACACAGTTACTATACGGCCTTCACTATCAGATGAATCATCTCCACCCATCCCATACACAACCTTTACAGGTTTTTCTTTCGTATAGATAGCTGTCCCACTATATCCTTTTTTCTCATCAGGTGTATTAAAATAGCCGTAATACCCCTTTGGTTCACGCACCTCATCTGGCAACTGATCAGGACGCGCTTTTATTTCTTGTAGGCAGAATATGTCTGGCTTTTCGCGCATAAGCCACTCCCAATTACCTTTTCTATGTATAGCCCGAAGACCATTTACATTCCACGATACGATTCTCATAGGTCTATACTACCAAACCTACAGAATAAAAGAGAGGGTTCCTGTCACAACAAATCCTGCAAGTATATTAAATACCACATTACCAAGCACAATTGATACCGCCATAGAACGAAACGTATATCCCACAAATGCCATTGGTATAACCACCAATTCATTTGGGGCTGGAATAAGTGCAACGTATACAAAAAGGAGGAAATAGGGAAGCATTGGATATTTTCCTTCAAACACACCAACTACTTCAATGACTTTTTTTGAAAACGCTGTTTCACTAAAAGCTTTTCGCCCAGTGAAGCCAAGCAAGTACCCAACCAAATCACCCACAGTCATACCAAGGGCAATGACAATGACCGACCCCCAAAAAGTGAATCCGCTTGCAATAAAAAGAGGGAGTAGTGCTATGAGAGGGAACGGAGCAATAAGATTAAAACCGCTCAATGCAGCCCCAAAAAACATACCTGGATACCCAAGTGTCTGCACCACCGCTTGAATCTCTTCTTGTGCGCCACTTCTCAAGCTCAACCACAGCATTACCACAACAATAAGTACCGCACCTATGAAAGAGATGATTGATTTATTATGCGCGCGCATATGTCTCAACAAACAGTCACTTAAAAGTTCAAAAATTGTCGCAAGCGATCAAAAGAAGATGTACCACCATTGCCCTGTGTTGCGTCTGGGGTGTTACCTCGGTTTCTGCTAGAGTTAGCACCTCTAATGGTATCAACATTGATTGCACCCTTCATCAAATCTTGCAGAAGTTGCATATACAAAGCAGTAAAATCAAACAAAAAATTAAGGTCTGGAGTAATGACGCCACTAGGTACTCTGTCAGTACCGCCACCGCCGCCTGTATCACCGCCACCGCCCGGATTAAAGTTTCCAATTCGATATAGAGAAAACGTTGTGTGGTTTTTCTTCGCTACAATAGTGCCATCAGGAGATATTTCAACATCAACAAAAGTGTCTGGGTTATCCTCAGTTCCTGCTATCTCAAAAGCTGCGTACGGTTCACCATTTTCATACACAACACCATAGGTGTGCTCTGTTTGGTTGTGCGCAGGACCGTTTACCTGACGATATCCTACAAGCAAGAAATCTCCAGCAGCAGATACCGACGAAGATCCTAAAATAGAAGTGCTATGCTCAAGTGTGTGTGTTTCTGATACAGAAACACCATCTTGCCCAACCTCTAGCTTCCATGCAACAAGTGCATCCCCTTGACCCGAAAATCGCTTACCAACAACCCATCCCACATTTTCATTTGTGTTGTCACGGGCATACACAAGTGCGTAATTAGCGACATCTTCACTAGTAAGAATGATACCTTTATCTACAATCCTTTGATTTGTGTACTCATATACATAAACCTCTTTATCTGAAATTCCTCCAACTTCTTTCAAGACATACGGACCCAAGTTACTAGCAACAAAATTTCTATTAAAAACCGATGTGTTTGGTCCTCCAGTAAACGGATTTGCACCAAAGGTTGCCTGAGGGGTACCTCCTGGCACTGCTAGTAGTGCATATGGTGATGGTTTCTGAGCAAATACACGTCCCGCTGCGTACGGCACCAAAGAATAAGACTCCGGGCTCGGAATAAAGTCTACAAATGACAAACCTTCTGAGCCGGCATCATAAATAGAATAACCAAGCCCAAGTCCAGTGAGTGTTTGAAACATAAAGCGACCATCAGACAAAAGTACTGCCTCAGTACTTGGACTTGACGGGTGGGCGCAATCAACCCAACTTCCGTCAGTAGCAAAACCTGGGTCATACGCCTTCTGTGCAGAATCAACAAGTTGTCCAACTGAATCACTAAACAACCAGAGGCCATGCTGACACGAGGTTCGATACCCACCATTTCGTGTACCATCTCCAGAAATTACAAAATACCCTGCGCCGTCAGAGCCTGGTAGCCAATCAATACCTCGGGTTGGCAAAAACCCATGTATTTCAGCACGAAAATCCACATCTCTCGTATCAAAAAAGTCACCCACAAACTGAATAGAACTGTTTCCAGGAAGATCAGGTAGCGTAAACACTTGTGCTTCTACTTCAGGAGCACTAAAAGGGAAAAGGAGTGCTGCAACAAGTATGCATGCACCTATGTGTACTATTGTTTTCATATGTA
>CBDUNJ010000027.1:0-5269 GCA_965368565.1 uncultured bacterium | reverse complement strand
AAATCAGAGCACGGAAAAATATGTGCTCGAGCAGTGAAAACTGTAGTTGGTATGCATAACCTGAAGGTCAGCGGTTCGAATCCGCTCCCCGCAACAAAAATATAAAACACGCTATTCCTGGAACAGCGTGTTTTATATTTTTGTTGCGAGGCTCGCTAAAAACGGCCCGCAACAGCAATTTACACTCTATACTGAAGATCAGATGTAAAAACCTATATGCTATAGTACTACCATGTATACAATCTACATATTAATAAGTGAAAAAGATAAAAGAACATATACAGGCTACACTAATAATCTTTCGCGTCGCTTACAAGAACACAATTCAGGGAAAGTCACCGCAACAAAAAACAGACGGCCATTACAAATCTTTTTTACAGAAAAGCGCACAACAAGACAGGATGCTGAAAAACGAGAACGTTGGTGGAAAAGTTCAAGTGGAAGAAATCAATAAAAAAAGATGTTTGAAAAAAGGTAGTTGTTACTCTTCCTTTATCGGCTTTTCAACAGCCACAGGTTCCATACCTGGAGACTCTCCTGTAATGCGCATAACGTCCTTATCCACCTTCCCAAGTTCTTTGTGTGCCTTGTTGTAATGATTTACTGTCGTTGTGAGAGCATTACCTAACTTGCCCATATACTCTTCATACACTCCCATATGGCGCCCCAACTCCCCTACTCGCTTTTGAATATCTTTTGCCTGTTCTTCTATTTGCAAACTCTTCAGCCCCTGAAGTACTGTCTGAAGATATGCCAAAAATGATGTTGGCGATACAATAATAACTTTCTTGCTAAAAGCATAGTCAATCAAATCACGACTCTGAACAGTACCTACTGTTCCGATTAATAAATCATAATAAATACCTTCTGATGGAATAAACATAAAGGCAAATTCCATAGTATTCTCTTCTGGTCGTACATACTTTGACGTCTCGTCAATTCGTTTTTTGAGATCTTGTTTAAACTCTTTTTGAAAATGCTCTTTTTCTGTTGGATCATTTGTGCCTAAAATACGGTTATAATTTTCCAGAGAAAACTTTGAGTCAATCGGAAGTATTTTCTCTTTGATGAATACAACAGCGTCTACAATCTCTCCATTTTCAAATGCATACTGCATTTGATAACTTCGTGGTGGCATCACGTTTTGCAACACTGTCTCTAAATAATATTCACCCAACACACCTCGCTGTTTTGGATTTTTTAAAATATCCTGCAAATTTTGCAACTGATCAGCAAAAGAAACAACTTGTCTATTTGTTTCATCAAGTTTTGTAAGTCCTTCTGTTACCTCTTTTACTATCCGCGTTGATTCACCAAGCTGTCGGTGCAATGACTCATTCATTGATTTTGTCCCCTCCCCTATTTTTGTATCAACAGTACGAGACAACTCATTCATTTGTTGCAAAATGAGATTAAGCCCTTCGGAAGGTTCTTCACGAACTGTCCTATTTTTCCACAAAAAAAAGAGGACGCCCGCATTAACCAAAAGAAGGAGCCCTATAAGACCGAGTACAAGAGATACTGATTCCATAACATAACAAGTATACCATTGCCCCTAGGCAGCAGCGAGTTTTTTCTCTAAATACCGTGTACTGATCTTCTTGACAACCTCTATGGTAATGACGTCAATAATACCAATACCAGCAAGGAAGAGGAATTCCAGTGGGGTGAGTGGTGTGAGTGATAGCAATGTGCGAAGTGGCTCAAAAGCAAGCGTAATAAACAGAAGTCCAACACTCACAGCAAAGGCCACCAAAAGAAAGGGGTTTGAAAACATATTTGTCTGCCACACTGGCCGACGCAAATGCTTCAAAGAAAGAGAGAAGATGATAGCGTCTAATGACAAACCTACAAACATAACTGTACGCACTTCTTCTATAGGTGTGCCGAGACCCTCAAGAATGAAAAATAATGTGAGTAGTACAATACCTGTCACAATACCTGAAGCAAGGATGATGAAGCGCACATCTGGTGTAAGGATGCTCTTCACCTGTTCAGAACGAGGGTTTCGCTTCATCACATCACGTTCTGGTGGTTCAAAAGCAAAAGCAAAACTTAACAGACCCTCTTCAATAATGTTAAGCCAAAGGATTTGTGCAGGTAAAATAGGCAGTGGCAAGCCAGCAATAATAGCACCACCTATGACAAACACTTCCCCAAAACTAGTTGCAAGAAGGTGACTCACAATTTTCTTTAGATTATCAATAATGCGACGTCCTTCTTTGATAGCAGACACAATGATAGAAAAACTATCTTTGAGCAGGATGAGATCCGAGGCTTCTTTTGCAACTTCAGTACCACTACCAACCGCAATGCCAATATTGGCACGACGAAGTGCGGGAGCGTCATTAATACCATCTCCTGTCATAGCAACCACCTCCCCTTGACCCTGCAACAATTCTGCAATCCGCATTTTTTGTTTCGGAAGCACGCGCGCGAATACGTGTGTCTTTTCAAGTGCCTGCAAGAGCTCTTCATCAGACATATGTTCAATATCAGTACCAGTAAGTGGCGTCTCCCCTTTTTGTGCAATACCAACCGCATCAGCAACAAACTGGCCCGTCTGTGGGTTGTCACCGGTGAGCATAATAATACGCGCACCCGATTGCTGTGCTTCTCTAATGGCACGCGGTACATCTGTGCGAACAGGGTCAGCAAATGCAAGGAACCCCATCATAACCCCTCCTTTGAGCAACTCTTTTCCATTTCGTCGCGCATCCTCATCAAGTACTTCTGGGACACCGTCAGCATATAGAACAGCCAAAAGTCGCATCCCCTTCTCTGTATACGCATCAAGAAGATTCTGCAATTCTTTTTTTCGCTCCTTAGAAAGCACCAGCTCTCTTCCCTCAACAAGTACCGACTGCGCATATCGAAGCAATGTTTCCGGAGCGCCACTTGCATACAATCTATATTTTTTTGCTCGTGATCTATCAACAACGGCACCAGCGAAACGATTTTCTGTATCAAAAGCCAAAAAGTCAGTCTGCGTATACACACCTGATAAAGAATCCTTTGTAATACCAACAGACTTACCTGCCTCTACAATCGCTTTCTCTATCGGACGCCCCTTTACCTCTCCTGTTTCTTCCTCAATAAACCCATCTGAAGAAAGTACTGCTCCTTTGAGTATATGTTCGGCATCAGGAGACTCAGCAACAGAAGGAACAACCGTGCCAGTGACACCAGAGCTAAGTGTCACAATGCGTGCGAGATCCATACGCGCCTGTGTAAGTGTTCCTGTTTTATCTGTCAAAATAACCGTTGTGCCACCAAGTGTTTCTGCTGCAAGTAAATTACGAACAAGGCCACCCTTCTTGAGAATGCGCTCCATACCCACTGCCAATACAATCGTCACAGCAGCGGGAAGCCCTTCTGGAATAACAGAAACCGCAACTGCTATTGCCAGCAAAAGCATATCTGTTAATGTCTCACCACGAAGGATACCTAACACAAACAATACGAGCACTATTCCCAGAATGAACCAGGAAAGAAACACAGCCAGCTGCTCTGTGTTTTTTTGAATTGGTGTTTTTTCTTTTCGTTCTTCTGCAAGCTCAGCTGCAATACTTCCTATCTGTGTCTGATTACCAATATCAACAACAACACCACGACCAGTACCTCCGACAACCAATGTGCCCATCCATGCCATATTTGAACGGTGAGACAATGATTCCCCTTGACCGATTAACTGCGTATCTTTAGAAACCCCCATCCATTCTCCAGTAAGAGCAGATTCATTTACTTCAAGAGTATCTGCCTCAATAAGTCTCAAATCTGCAGGAATTGCAGTACCAGATTCAAGAGATACAATATCTCCCGGCACCAATTCTTCACGAAGAATAACTCGTAATGTCCCCTCGCGAAGCACTGTTGCGTGATGTTCTTGTGAGGTAGCAAGAGTCTCAAAAGCACGCGAAGCACGACCTTCTTGCACAATACCGACCACCACACTAATAACCAATGCAATCCCAATGACTACAGCATCAACATAGTCTCCAAGAAACACCGTCGCAAGACCAGCAAAAAGAAGAATAAAAATAAGTGGGCTCTTAAACTGAGCAACAACCCGACTCAATACTGATTTTCTTTTAACAGTACTAAAAGTGTTCCTACCATACCGCTCGCGGCGGGAAGCAACTTCGCTTTGGGATAGACCTTTTTCTGCATTACTTTTCAACTGAGAAACAGCATCAAGTGCTGGCAATGCATGCCACGAGCTACTTTTTGTTGGAGCAACCATATACACCAGTATACCGTATATAAGCCATATAAAAGCTGTGTATAGGTGTCTCCTGTGGTACTATATGCTCTATAACCAACCATATTGTATGTCATTACACCAACAACTACACACAGAGATGAAAGATGCGCTCAAAGCTCGTGAAGCACTACGTCTTTCTGTATTACGAGGCATTTTAAGTGCATGCACCAATGAAAATGTGGCACAAAAAAGAAAGCCTGATGAAGAACTTTCGGACGAGGAGGTGCTAGCTGTTATCTCTCGCCAAGCAAAACAACGGAAAGACTCTATTGAACAGTTTGAAAAAGGTGACCGACAAGACCTTGCAGACAAAGAAAAAGAAGAGCTTGTCATACTAGACAGCTATCTCCCCGAAATGATGTCTCTTGATGAAATTCGCCCCCTTGCAGAGAAAAAGAAAACTGAGCTAGGTATTACAGATGCAACACAAAAAGGACAACTTATGGGCGCATTGATGCAGGACCTGAAGGGTAAAGCTGATGGAGGTGACGTAAAAACTGCGGTTGATGAACTACTAAAATAATACACAAAGAGATGCCTGCCCCGTAGTCACTGAGTCCGCGAAGTGTACTGCGGGGTTAAAAAAATAACTGACGAACTACTAGGATAACGCAGGAGGTGATGTCTGCCCCGTAGTGAAGTGAGTCGGCGAACTTCTACTACCAGGGTTAAGACAGTTGTAGAGGAATTATTGCAATAAAAAGGCTCCACAGGATAGAGCTATCCAGAAACAAAACCCTGTTAACAACGCCAAAAAACTTTTTGTCTACATAACCCCAACATCGAATGTTGGGGTTATGTGTTGAGAAAGTGTGGTGTAATTTTTATGCACCTCTCACTCTAATTCGCTGACACATTAGATATTTGTCCACTCCTCGGTTCGGATATAGAAACGAAGACGTTTCTATATCTCTCACTCTACGTCACTGATAAGAGAAGCCCTTGTCAGTCTCCTCGGTTCGGATATAGAAACGAAGACGTTTCTATATCTCTCACTCTACGTCA
>CBDUNJ010000026.1:0-5339 GCA_965368565.1 uncultured bacterium | reverse complement strand
CACTGTTCAAGAACTGCTGAAGCTTCATAACATCGTCTCCTGTTGAGCCCATTGTCAAGCTGCGTGTCCATGTATACGGACATACAGATGAAGTACTTCCACCTGTAGTTCCATTTAGTTGCGATTGCAACGTTTGAATTTGCGCGAGCAAAGAATCGATAAGTGCCTGTAGTTCTGCTGTTGTCTGTGCCTGTGCTGCAGGAGCGAATCCTGTAAACACCATTGACAGAGCTGTTGCAAAACCTACAACACCAGCGAATGCTTTTGCTGTTGCTGAATTGTTTTTCTTACTCATGACTAATATTTTTAATGTCTACTGTACCGTTTGACTATTAATAAAAATCGATACAGTTGATCATACGCACATCCTATGCACTCTCAAATATGAGTTGCCAATAAGACATACGGTTTTGATCACTACTAATTTGTGACTGATAAATGTGCACATTGCGTCGATGCAATTGCACTTCTTTCAACTACCCAAGCTCCTGCTTACATACACACATTCCTTACAACGGATATGTATATGCTCGCATCGACACGAGCCATGGGGGGTAGTGAGCGAAATGTGTTCTGAATGTCTGTCGTATCCCTGCCTGTATGTGTGACACATATCGTAGACAGATCCGTATTCAAGACGCACATACAAAATGCTGTCGTCTTGTTCCGTTCTTTCGTTTCGGAATAGTACTCCTCTATTTCATTATCAAAGTTCTGGAATGCTTCCGTTTCTCTAGCAATCAAACATGCCTCGCACAGTATTCGTCATAGTATAAACCCCAACGCTGTGAGGTACCACTACACAAAACTGTGGATAACAATGCACATCGGATTACACTGGTAGTGTGTATAGACACTACACAAAAACCAGCGCCCATCCGCCCACGCAACATAGCATATTTTAGGTAAAATATCAATATATTGAGAGTCTTTTGCTTAACTAATGGTGGCTACAGACAAAGTGTCAAAATGACACTTTCCTAGCTACTTCACCTCTAACTATGTAGACGGATATACACACACTTTTCTTACATAAGAATCAACCATTACGAGCACTGTCTGTTAAACAAGTAAGTATCGACTCCATCGTCGCTTCCCTTCTTTTTTAAGGACATTTTCTTCAACCAATTCATTGAGATCTCTCTGGAGTGTCTTTTCGCTACAATCGGTTATAACAGCAGATATGTCTTTTATAGAGACCTTCTTTTCCCTCTTTATTACATTCCTTATTATTGCTTTTCTATCATCTTTACTAAGGCCTGAATGGGTGTGAGAGACACTGTCTTTTATAATGTCCTTTTTACTTGCTTGTGTGTCTTTTTTAACAAATCCATCTTGTGTTTTTGTACTTTGAGACACTTTTTTTTCTGTCCGTAAGAGTGCGGATTCTTCGCCATCAGTGTCTTTAAGATATTTCTCAATGTAACCATTTTCATTTTGATCGCGCATTCGTTCAGCGAGATGTTCCGCACATTCCCCACACGCTTGTTGCATAAGAATATAATTTTGATCTGAAATATAGCCAGTATCTCGAGCAATAGTAAGCACTCCAATGAATTCGGAAAGTGCATTCTGTGCAAAGACGGTATCTACACCACCAGATGTGCGCAATGTTTTTGTTACAGAAGTGAAGAGGGTTATTGCTTTCTCTCGGACAATCAATCGAACGGGCTCTGTCTCTGAAATGTGTCGCGTCAACAGATGTGCCGCACTTGTTATGCGTTCTGTCTTTTTAAAAATAAAAATGTCTTTATCACCATTAAAGACATTAACTAAACCCGTATATGTTTCATTCAAACTATTGAGCCCCTTATTTACTAGTTTTTCTTTTATATAAGACATTATAGTGTGTTGTGCTTCCTCTTCCATTTCCGTATACAAAATATGTCTTTTATATACACCTTATTGGACACGGATTTCAAACGTCGTTTATATAAAAGACACCTTTAGTATAGCACTTCCCTTACCGACCACAATTGACAAGGACATATTTGACTAGCAATACTTCTTTCCCTTTTCCACTCTGTGTATCAACGTATGTCCTACCGATGGTGCATACTTTTTCTACACATACACACACTGTTTCGTGCTATCATAGAGCTGTTACGAAAAGTGGTTTAGGGTTTTGTGTTATGGGAAGAAAGAAAAAGAAACAGAAAAAAACATTTGAACTAGGACTCGCAGAAGAAACGAAGCACGGCGTTATCGCCATTGGTTTTTTTGTACTCACCGCACTCTTTGTGCTGGCATCTTTTGAATTAGCAGGTGTTGTTGGTACCACTATCTATGACGGACTGAGTACGCTTCTCGGTGTTGGGTATCACCTCCTCCCTCTTCTGAGTCTCATTTTGGGAATTGCATACTTTCGTTCACAACGTCCGAGCGTTACCATAACAGTACTTCTAGGTTCACTTCTCTTTCTTGCTTCGGGCTTAGGTCTTATAGACATTCTTACTCCAGCATACGGAGGTATTGTTGGAAGCTGGATCGCTCGACCTCTCATCGCACTTTTTGACACGTATGCTTCAGTAGTGCTTTTAATAGCTCTTTTTGCCATCTCCTTTCTTGTACTATTTAATGCACACTTTTCACCAGATCTCTTATTCTTCTGGAGGCGTTGGCAAAAAGAAGACACAGACGAGGATGAGGAAGATATATACAATATCCCTGAGACAGATGGAGACACAGAGGAAGAAGAGGATGAAGACGATACTACTCCTACAAAGAAACGTTCTATGAAAACTATTTTTGGCGGTTCAAAAAAGAGCGAAGAAGACGAAGTCTTTGGGGCAATGCCGGTGCATCGAGCAACTGTGGGTGATTACACACCACCGTCTCTTTCATTGTTATCTCGAGACAAGGGAAAGCCAGGAGTTGGTGATGTAAAATCAAATGCAAACATCATAAAGCGCACATTTCAAAACTTTGGTATTGATGTGGAGATGGATGAGGTCTCAATCGGTCCATCGGTAACTCGCTACGCATTGAAACCAGCAGAAGGAGTTCGTCTTTCAAAAATTGTCGGACTTCAGAAAAACTTAGAACTGGCACTCGCCGCACATCCAGTACGTATTGAAGCGCCAATTCCTGGTAAATCGCTTGTTGGTATTGAGGTACCAAACACAGCAAAAACAACGGTTGGCTTGGGAACACTGCTTGCAGAACCTGAGTTCAAAGGCTCTCCAAAACCACTCCTCTTCTCACTTGGAAAGAGTGTCTCTGGTATTTCATTTTTTGATGACTTGGCAAAGATGCCACACACACTTATCGCTGGTGCAACTGGTTCTGGTAAGTCAGTAACTATTCACACCGTGGTTACTTCTCTTCTCTACAGAAACAGTCCTGAACAACTTCGCTTTGTGATGGTTGACCCAAAACGTGTTGAACTCACGCTCTATAACGGTATTCCACACCTACTCACACCAGTCATTACCGATCCAAAGAAAGCAATCCTTGCACTCAAATGGCTGATTAAAGAAATGGAACGACGATATGAAATATTGGAAACAAAAAAAGTGCGAGACATCCATTCATATCACGAAACAATCCTTGACCCTGCGCTTGAAAAAGTAGAGAAGAATCCAGATACGGAAGCAGAACTACCTGAAGCAATGCCCTACATTGTTGTTATTATTGATGAGTTGGCGGACATTATGACCAGTTACCCGCGCGAACTTGAAAGCTCTATCGTTCGCCTTGCTCAAATGAGTCGTGCTGTTGGTATTCACCTAGTGCTCTCAACACAGCGCCCCAGTGTGAACGTTATTACTGGACTCATCAAAGCAAACGTGCCGGGTCGTATTGCTCTTCAGGTTGCTTCACAGATTGACTCTCGAACAATTCTTGACACTAGTGGTGCTGAGAAACTCTTAGGTGCAGGTGATATGTTATTCCTTTCAGGAAGCAGGTCAAAACCAATACGACTACAATCCGCATTCATTAGTGAGGACGAAGTAAAGAAAGTTGTGGGACACCTTAAGAAACAACGTGAAGATGAAGATTTTGAGGATGAGCTTGAGCTTGCTATCGCCGGAGACACAAGCGTTATTAGTGGTGGCGGATTTGATGACGACGATGACGATGAGCTCTATGAAGATGCGCGCGAGACCGTTATGGATGCAGGAAAAGCATCCACGTCCTACCTACAAAGGAAACTCCGAGTCGGCTACTCACGAGCAGCTCGGTTAATGGATATGCTGGAGGAACGAGGTGTCATTGGCCCTCAAGAAGGAAGTAAGCCTCGAGACATACTCGTTGAGACGCCTGATGACACCGATGAATCAGACGGACTTCTACCAGGAGAATAAGTGGGAGTACTTATGTGCTTCACCACATCGCCAACATACGTATGTTTTCACTTACCGCATTAAAAAAAATTATTCTTGGCATCGGTATACTTGTCTTAGGGTTCTACGGCTACACACAAACACAACCATTTCTATCGGGGCCCCAGATACACGTTACCGCTATTGAACTCCCTTCAGAAAACACCCCCCTCGCCCTTGTCAGAGGAGAAGCTACATACATTACAAAGGTAACCCTTAACAGTAGAGAAATTTTTATAAATCCTGAAGGTGTTTTTGAAGAACCCTTGTTGCTCCTCCCCGGCTACAATATAATGACACTCACCGCACAGGATCGCTTTGGCAGAATGACTACCCTGCACAAGCAACTCTTTATAGGAACATAAATCGAAATTATGGCAAAGAAAAAAGAAGCACGAAAAGAATTTGATGGACTTGATGAAACTATCAAGCACATTCAAACAAAGTTTGGCGAAGGAGCAATAATGAAGCTCGGTGACTCACCAAAAGTTGATGTAGAAGCAATACCAACAGGATCAATTGGTCTTGATGCAGCTCTTGGTATTGGCGGTGTTCCCCGAGGAAGAATCATAGAAATCTATGGCCCAGAATCATCTGGTAAGACAACACTCGCACTTCACATTATTGCCGAAGCGCAAAAGAAAGGTGGTATCTGCGCTTTTGTTGATGCAGAGCACGCAATGGACCCTGAATATACAAAGAAATTAGGTGTGAAGATAGACGATTTACTCATCTCACAACCTGATACAGGAGAACAATCACTTGAGATTGTTGAATCACTTGTGCGTTCAGGAAAAATTGATGTAATTGTCATTGACTCAGTCGCGGCACTAACTCCAAAAGATGAGATTGAGGGCGAAATGGGAGCGCACCACGTTGGCAAGCAGGCACGACTGATGTCTCAAGCGCTTCGTAAACTAACTGGTATTGTTGCCAAATCAAAGACGGTGGTTATCTTTATCAACCAGATCCGTATGAAAATTGGTGTTATGTTTGGTAACCCAGAAACAACAC
>CBDUNJ010000025.1:0-5380 GCA_965368565.1 uncultured bacterium | reverse complement strand
GTCGCCTGTGTTGAGATGGCAATAGGTTTCTTACGTGGAACCGAATTGGTCTTCACTCTAACAGTAGCCTTTTTATTTATTTTCTTTTTGTTCACCATATGAAAGAACAGTTGTATCAGTATGATACGACACTGTACGCACCTTGCACAACGTGGCGTGTTGATAACCCCCACACCTAGTGTGCTTATTTTCTCTACTCAAAGTATAATTTGACATTTTCCATCAATTTGATACAATATATACCAACAGTATATGGTTGCTAATGAATGTCGCTCCGCTCGGAGGGACTTATTTTATTCTTAGAGACTGCATACTAAATATAGGCATAATTATATATACAATGTTAGATCTTAAAGTTATTCAATCAGTTGTTACTCAGCTTGAGGAAGACCGTGGCATCCCACGAGAAAAAACGCTTGATGCAATAGAGCAAGCATTTGCAACTGCATATAAAAAAGAGTACGGAAAGCGCGGACAAATAGTTCGTGCGCAAATTAATATGGACGCAGGCGATGTGTCATTTGAGCAAGTAATGAAAATTGTGAGCCCTGATGACATCATTCCTGAAGGCGAAGACCGTGAAGGAGACGACGATGAACGTATTCGATTTGATGCAGAAAAACACATCCTTCTTGCTGATGCTCAAAAGATTAAAAAAGGAGCTGAGGTTGGTGGTGAAATAGTCTTCCCTCTTGAAGCAAAAGACGACTTTGGACGTATTGCAGCACAAACAGCCAAACAAACTATCATTCAAAAAATTAGAGAGGCTGAAAAAAGCTTTCTCTCTGATGAGTATGGCAAGCGTGAAGGTGAAATCGTCACCGGTACAGTACAACGTGTTGAGCGTGGAAACATCTTTGTTGATCTTGGGCGTGCGACAGGTATTCTCCCGTATGATGAGCAAATCCCTGGAGAACGGTATAAGCAAGGTGAGCGCGTACGCGCATACCTCTTTCGTGTTGATGAATCACCACGAGGTGTATTCTTAAAACTTTCGCGATCACACCCTGCATTTTTGCGACGTCTTTTTGAGACAGAGTCACCAGAAGTGGCAAGTGAAACCGTTGAGATTATGGGTATTGCTCGAGAAGCTGGTTCACGTTCAAAGATTGCAGTATTTTCACACGATGCTCACGTTGACCCTGTCGGAGCGCTCGTAGGACAACGTGGTGTTCGTGTATCAACAGTAATGAGTGAATTAGGAGGAGAAAAGATTGACGTTATTGAATGGTCTGAAGATCCAGCAGAGTTTATTGAGGAATCTCTCTCCCCTGCACAAATTATTGCTGTTGAAATACTCAGTGAAGAGAATCATCAAGCAATTGTGCGTGTTGCAGAAGACCAGCAGTCACTTGCTATTGGTAAAGGTGGTCAAAATGTACGCCTTGCCCACAAATTGACGGGGTGGCACATTGATATTCAACAGATTGGCGGCGAATCAACCGAAGAAGATGAAGACCAACCAACAGAAGCTGATACTGAAAAAGAAACAGGAGGAACAACAGAGAATCACGATACACTTTCAGAAAATACAGAAACAACTCCAGAAGAAACACCAGTTGAAGTAGCAACAGAAACTGATACAAACGACGAAGTCGCAACAACAGAGGAGCATATCGAGGAAACACCTCAAGAAGAGGTATCAGACACCGACACTGTTGAAGACGATAAAGAATAGAGTTATTCTTCTATAGCCTATAAGTTAACACCTACCCTATTATGTCCCTATGGCACGACGTATCTCATGGCAAAAATATTCCTGACGAATTCAATGCTATTATTGAGATTCCAAAACACTCAAATAACAAGTACGAAATAGACAAAGAAACTGGACTTATCGCACTTGATAGAGCAAATTACACAGCATCAGCATATCCATTTGACTACGGCTTTGTACCCCAGACGCTCTGGGACGACAATGACCCTTTGGATGTTGTTGTGCTCACCACCTACCCTCTTGCCCCTAGCATCTTAGTCCGCTGTAGACCAGTAGGACTTATGGATATGATTGATGGTGGCGAATCAGATGTGAAAATTCTTGCAGTTCCTGTTGATGACAAACGATGGGATGACGTACAAGACCTTTCTGATCTCAACCAACACCTTCTTAAGGAGTATCGACACTTTTTTGAAACCTATAAGGATTTAAAAAATGACGATGGAGAAAAACTGGTTACTATCAAAGGGTACGGAGACAAAGCAGAAGCTGTAGCAGCTCTCCAAAAGTCGGTAGAGCTCTACGAAAAGAAATTCAACAAATAACCACATACTTTTTGTACACACAACACCACCTCCGGGTGGTGTTGTGTGTATGGGGACAACTATTGTCTGCTAAAACACATTACAGTGTATACTCTTTGAAAGAGATTGCATTTGTATTCGTCTCAATAGATACATACGACATAAATGTGTGTAACTATTTATTATATAAATCATACTTAATATGAAATACATTACTTCAACCCTATTGGCACTTATGTTTGTGCTTGCCCCACAAGCTCTTGCGCACGCACAAAATGACTCTACTACGAGCACATCTACTAATACAGAAAGGCCTGCTCAAATACGAGATGTTATTCGCACATTTGCACCACAACAGAAAATAAATACTGATGCAGAAGTGAAAGCTCGTATGCAGGCAGAACTTCGAGTAAATATGATGGAGCGAGAAGATGACGACCACGAACCAATGGAGGATCGTGACCGAATGGAATTACGAGCAGAATTACGAGCAGAAGGCACAACTACTGCAGAAATGAAGCGTGAAGAGGTGCGCGAACGCCAGAAAGAACAATTAGAAAAACGTGAAGAGAGACAAGAGGAGCTTGCAGAGCGTACAAAAGAACGTATACACACATTCCTTGAGCGAACACTGGCTCGGTTTGATGCTGCTATTGAGCGCCTTGAAGATGTGGCTGACCGTATTCAAAGCCGCATAGACAAACTTGATGAACGTGATCTTGATGTATCAGTGGCCGAGAACCTTCTTGCAGAAGCACGTCTCAATATAGGAGAAGCGTCTGACGCTGTATTAACCGCTGAAATTGAAATTGAAACAGCACTCAACTCTGATAATCCTCGTGAGGCACTTGCTGAAATAAAAACATTCTTTATTGAGGCTCGGGAAGCAATTAAAGATGCACACCAATCACTTATTGCTGTTATCACAGAACTGAAACAAGGTACTCTCAAGCTTGAAGCTCGCTCAGAAACAAATGTAGATGTTGATACTGGCGAGGACACAGACACGGATCAAGAATAGCGTCTATCAACAACAACTAGTGGACAAAGAGAATAGCACCACGTTACAATGCTTAGTATACTAACTAGGCATTGTTATTTTAATCACACAACACTATGGAGAACACTATGAATCAGCAACCTGTGGAGGGTGGTACACAGCCCGCGCCACAACCAGAAAAAAAAGAAGATCATTCATCTATTGGCGCTGTTATTGGCATCATTATCGTTATTATTGTTTTAATATTAGGAGGACTCTATTTCTGGGGGGCACAGCTCAATGAGAATGGTTATGACCCTTCACAAGACCAAGAAGTGCAGGATCTTCAGAGCACCAGTGATTCTGATGAGCTTGATGCTATTGAAGCAGACTTAGAAGAAGACTTTGCCACACTTGACAAAGATTTACAGGAGTTTGACCAAGAAACCAACGCGAACTAACGGACTAATGAGTATACTCAACCACATCATCGCTGTGCGGTTTACCGCACAGCGATGATGTGGTATTGTTCCCCCGCTACCTGTCCTGTAGTGAAAAAGGTGTCCTTCTTGTGTGTTCTAGACACCACCCCACACAGTCTTCGTCTCCCCGGGGTCACACAGATACAGCGACTAGCACAATTGAAAGACCAGAGCACAACATTATTTTCTACTATAGGATGATAAAAACAAACATCACAAAAAATGAGAACTCGGAAGTAGTTATTGAGGGAGAAATTCCTTTTTCAGAACTAACAAAGCACAGGGAAGACCTCATACAAAAACTAGGAGAATCAGTTACTATTGACGGCTTTAGAAAGGGGCATATACCTGAAAAGGTGCTTATTGACCACGTTGGCGAAGCAACTCTCCTTTCTGAAATGGCTGAACGAGCATTACAAGAACACTACCCAACACTCATTGGAGAAGCGGAGATAGATGCAATCGGACGACCTCAAGTAGCAATAACTAAACTTGCCCCCGACAATCCACTTGGTTTCCGCATTACTACTGCTGTTATGCCAACATTTGAGCTTCCTGAATATAAGAAGCTCGCCCACCAAGCATATGAGGCAAACAAAAAAGAGCTTGATGAACCAAAGGTTGAAAAGAAAGAAATAGACGAGGTTATTGCAAACATATTACAAAGCCGCACCCAGAAAGATGAAGCTGGCGAAGATGTTATTCCAAAACTTGATGATGACTTTGTAAAAACACTTGGAGAATTTGACGATGTTGAGGACTTTAGAAAAAAAATAACCGAAAGCCTTACTACTGATAAAAAAATGCAGGGTCGAGAAAAGGTGCGACTTGCGATTATTGAGTCTATTCTAGAGAAAACAGAAGTTACACTCCCTCAACTACTTATTGATGCTGAGTTAGACAAAATGGTTGCACGCTTCAGAAATGATATTGAACGTATGGGAATGAAGCCTGATGACTACTTTAAGCAAATTGGAAAAGATGAAGAGGCAATGCGTGATGAATGGAAAGATGAGGCACGCAAACGTGCAACCACACAACTGCTGCTCAACAAGATTGCGGAAAAAGAATCCATTGAACCAGATGCGGAAAAACTTAAGCAAGAAGTTGATTATGTGCTTAAGCATCACCCCGATGCAGACAGAAATAATGCAACACTTTATGTTGCAACACTCCTTATGAACGAACAAGTGCTTCAGTTTTTAGAAGAACAAGGAGCGTAATCGCGACTATATTCTCCTTAACAATCACAGTGAGGCTTCAGACAGTTTCTTAATCCAGCACTCAACCCGGAGAAACAAAAGATAAAACCGCACCTTCGTGCGGTTTTTTGTGTGACTTGCTCAGTAGACCCCTACTCTTCGAGGTCGCCCAGGTCTTCACCGGACTCCATCTCTCTTAGGAGTGGGCACGGTGGCCCAAAAACGTAGTCCGCGATGTGTTCTTGATCTTCTTCCAAGTCTTCATCATCTGGCATATGCCAATGTTGGCGAGTGTCCACAATATGTGGAATAAGAAGACCTGGAAAGTTCTCCACCAAAAGTTGGTTTAGTTCAGGCATTTGATCCAGTAGCCCCCGAAGACGCCCTAGCTCCTCTGCGACGCTCATGACAACTTCCCCTACTCTAACATCAGAGAGATCTTCTAATACCACAGAGTCTTGTCCTAAGCAAAATGA
>CBDUNJ010000024.1:0-5410 GCA_965368565.1 uncultured bacterium | reverse complement strand
AAGACACACTACCACACACTCTTGCTATCCGCAACAAATTATGGCAAAGTGCACTTAGAACAAGAACCTTGAGAGGAGACAATGGTGCCAAGCGTTAATTTCGTGTATATGGTAGGTGAGGACTACTCAATCCGAGTAGAAATCACAGACACACCACTTCGGCAGGATGGGAGTGTTCTGGAGTCGATGGGGTTGGATGGAAATGCCTCCATCAGTGTATTACTCGCAGAGGCTTTTCTTCGTGGAGTCAACATTGGGAGAATTCATCCCAAAATTCACTTCAGTACTCCAACCCAACAAACACCCGCCTGAGGAGGTTGAGGATGAACACCTTATTCAGAATTTCTAGAGTTCTGGGAGGGTCTTTGGTGATCGTTGCCCTTGTTGCTTCTATAGCGTTATACTCACTAGGGATGATCGTGGTTGCCTGGCACTTTTTCACCTGGCCGCTGGGCGTTTTCGGAAAGATCGTATCTTGTGGTTTGGGGATTGGTTTTTTTACTTTCGCAATCGCATTCAACAAGGATTTGGCATTGCAAGTTTTGGGACTTAATGCTAGTCAGAAAGGAGAAAAGGAGTGTTCGTGACCATTGGCCAATCGACTACCCAAATGACTCCGAATGAAGCTGGGGAGATGATCCTTAAGTATTTCGAAGATCACGGAGTAACCTTCGAGTATGTGCGAGTTGACGAAAGTGGAATAATTGAGCTCAAGATGAGTACTGGTTTCAAGGTAGTCATTAGACCCTGTGGCTTCAACAACCAAGTCGTGTTGTGCTGAGTCTAGACTCCTCGCACTAACCCCGCTCACAGAAGCCGCCCGCTTCTGTGGGCGGTTTTCTTTTTCCCCACAACTTTACAGCAATAATGCTAAGTTGTGTTGTGTCCTGATCAGAGTCTATGGACACCACACGGTATCCTGACTCTGACGGGATCCCGTTAGAGATATGTGTCTGATGATATGTTTATACACAGCCCGTGTTCTGTATATCTTGGTATACTACAAATGCTGAATATTTACCCTCCACACCTATCGTACTGATGGTGTGAACGCCGCACAAAGTGCTTCAGTATGATAGGTGTGGGGGTTTAGTCTCTAATCGGGATACGTAATACAAATTACGAAATAATAAATAAGTATGCAAAATCAAAAACATATTAATCCCATTTATGCCATTGGTGTTGTAACACTCATTGGGGCGCTTGCTGCTTCTTTTTTATGGACAAAGGCGGAAACGCTAGCTACACAGTTTGATGTGGAAAGTAGAATCGCAGCCTCGGAACAAAGTGTGACAAATAAAACAGCGTCATCACAACAGAAAGCTTCTTCAAGTAATACAGGACCATCAGGATCAGGTTTAGTGGGAAGATATGATGTTGATGGTGCACTCTTGGTTCGTTATACCAACACTGGATTCTCACCGGCAACAATCAATGCGTCACTTCGTCAGGTGATTCGCTTCAGAAATGACAGTGATACAGCAATGCGTATAGCACCTGGTGTTACTGCTCCAGACGATCGTTACTATAGCGATCTTGAGCAGGGTGGAACAGTGGGGAAGGGTGGTACCTTTGATTTTGGAATTAATCAGACAGGAGCGTTTCCATTCACTAATTTAAACAATATCAGGCATACGGGACTTCTTATCGTCACTCAGTAATAAAGAAGAAATTCGAAACACGAATATCGAAATTCGAAAAAGAAACAAGGCGTTTCCACTTTGTGGAAACGCCTTGCAGTCTAGAATCTTGAATTTCATTTGGATTAAGAGTTTTTCTTAATCCAAATAAAGATATCTTCAAGTGCTTTTGTTGCATCTCCTGCTGCGATATTGTTCTGATGATAGTGCACATTTGAACAATCACCTGCAGCCCAAACACCTTCAACAGAGGTCCGTTGTGTCCATGGATCAATTTCAATACGTCCATAGTCATCAAGTGTAACCAGTTCTTTTACAAAATCTGTTGTTGGAATAAGTCCAATTTCAACAAAAATACCTTCTACATCTAATTTCTTCTCCTCACCACTTTCTACATCTTTGTATTTCAATCCGGTAACAAATCCTTCACCAAGCACTTCCAGTGTTTCTGCATTTGTAATACCTGTCATCTTTGGATCAGCAAGTACTTTTTCAACCGTAACAGGATCTGCTTTGTATTCAGGGCCACGATGGAGGAGCGTGACACTTTTTGTGTAGGCAAGAAGTTGTGCGGCTGTTTCAAAGCCGGCGTTGCCTCCACCAATAACCACAACGTCTTTGTCAGTAAAGAGAGGGCCGTCACAGGTGGCACAGTAGGTGAGGCCTTTATTATCAAACTCTTCAGCACCAGGGACTTTTAATTTTCTGCGGTGTGCACCTGTGGTGACAATAACTGCACGAGCTTCAAATGTTGCATCTTTATCAGTTGTAACGGTAAAAGTATCTCCACTTTTTTCTACCTTCGTAACGCAGTGACCTTTCTCTATGGTAAGCACGTCACCTGCGTATGCTTCTACGTGCTTTTCTAAATCTTCGGCCAGTTGGTTGCCAGAGATAGAAACAGTTCCTATCCAGTTTTGAATATCTGGAGAAACTGTGCTTTGACCACCAAACTCATTAGTAATACATACAGTATTAAGTTTTTTGCGTGAAGCATACACGCCAGCAGCAGCTCCAGCAGGACCACCGCCTAATATTGCAAGATCATATACCATAGTGTTTTGATTAAAAGTAAATATCTTTTTAAGTATACCAGAGGAGTCAAGTAAGGGCGAAAAAACCACCTTGTGGGGTGGTTTTGTGTTTAGTGTATTAGCGTCGGCGTCGGAGAAATGCAGGAACAGCACCCCATTCGTCTTCATCGTCTTCTTTTACTTGTGCTGCATCCGCTGTTTTTTCCTCTTCTTCCTCTTTTTCAATCTCTTTCTCTTTTTTATTGCCACCAAAGAATCCTCCGCTTTCTTCCTCTTCTTCCTCGCCCCCGTCGGTACTCGCTTTTTCAAAGAGTGATGTTTCGCCAATTAGGTTTGCGGGGAAGCCAGAAGCAATGACGGTTACCTTCACTTCGTCTTTCTTGAGCTTGTCATCCCGAACAGCACCAAAGATAATGCGAGCATCAGGATCAACTGATTCGGTAATGATTCTTGCTGCATCTTGAATTTCCATCATACCAAGGTCATCATTACCAGCAATGGCGAAGAGTACACCCTTGGCACCATTGATTGATACATCCAAGAGAGGGGAGTTGATAGCAAGACGCGCTGCATCTTCTGCTCTCTTTTCGCCTCCAGCAACGCCGATACCCATCAAAGCAGAACCCGCGTTCTGCATAATTGAACGAATGTCAGCAAAGTCCACGTTGATCATACCTGGTGTAGTAATCAAATCTGAAATACCCTCAACTGCATTGCGAAGGATTTCGTCACACATCTCAAATGCATTTTTTGCAGTTGTTTCTTTTTGAATAATATTGAACAGGCGCTCCCTCAAATGAGAACGGCTGGGTAACAACCGCAACAGTAAGTGCGCCAATTTCCTTAGCTATTTTTGCAACTACAGGAGAAGCGCCTGTACCTGTTCCACCACCAAGACCACCAGCGATAAATACCATATCTGCTCCCTTGAGAGCTTCTTGGATTTCTTCTCGAGTTTCGTCGGCAGCTTTGCGTCCAAGCTCTGGATTCATCCCAGTGCCAAGTCCGCGTGTAAGATTTTTACCGATATGAATTTTCTTTTTTGCCAAAGAGTGGTGGAGATCTTGAGCATCTGTGTTTATAGCGACAAATTCAACCCCTTTTACTTTGGATTCAATCATATGATTGGTCGCATTCTTTCCTGAACCACCAACACCCACAACTTTAATTCGTGCGAATGCTTCAACTTCTGGCATTATCTTCTTTGGCATATGATACAAGACATTAACTATTAGAAATCCCTCTGAGCCCCTACGCTCACGTATATAGCTCTATAGTAGCAAAAACAAATGAAAGGGTCTAGCTCTCTCCTTGTGGTGTAGTAGTAGTAGTGTCCTTTCCGTGAGCTAGGGGAGCAATTGTTTCATCCACTCTTTGCCACGAGCCATCCAATTGCGTGTTTTTGTTTTAATGGAGTAATCGTGAGCAACACCATGGTTTGCAGAGAGACCAATAAGACATAAACCGTATCCTACAGAAAGCGTTGCGTCTTTGATGTCTGCATTAGGTGAGCTTATGACTTTCATTTCAGCACGACCTGAAGGAAGTTTTAGTGCTTCGCGTGCCATATCTTCTATACTCGCAATGCCCGAACCACCACCGGTGATAATAACACCAGCAGGTAACATTCCATTTTTTCCAATCTTTTTTAAATGAGATTCAATGAGTTCAAAAATATCAGAAAGACGGGCAGCAACAATAGTTTCTAATTTTTTATGTGAAGGATTAGAACCAAAGCGATGTTTAAGATCATGCGCTTCTTGTAAGGGGAGCTTAAGTCCAAGTGCAATATCATTGGTTATATCACTTGAGCCAATAGGAAATACTTTAAGTGAAATAGGAAGGTCATTTTCATACACAACTAGCGAAACAGTTTCTGCACCAATATTTGCTAAGACAACGCCAGCTACTTTTTGTGGTTTGGTGAGGTTTACTACAGCAGCAGCAAGTGGTGCAGCAACAACATCCTCCACTTCAATACCCGCATCTTCAACGGCTTGCACAAGGTCTTCCTGATGTTGTTCAAGGCACGTGATAAAGTGCATCTGCACCACAAGTTTGGTACCACGCATCCCAATAGGGTCTCCGAGCACCTCTTTATTGTCTAGTGTGTATGAAAGGGGTTTTGCGTGAAGGATTTTATTATTAAGCAAGAGTGATTGAGGGAGAGATTGTCGTGCAGCGTCAATGGCCCTTGTAATATCAAGGTTTGTTATTTCCGCATCAGCTCGGGCAATAATCGCTGTTCCGGATGCAGTGACCCCTTCAAGGCTTACACCGCCAAGAGAGACAAATGCACGTCGAATACGAACGCGGGCTTTCTTTTCTGCTTCTCGTACTGCAATACGAACACTTCGTGCAACATCAGCTGTATTGACGATGTACCCATAGCGGAGTCCTTTTGATTCGCTTGAGCCAACGCCTAAAATGCGCTTGAAGCGCTTTCCTTTTTGTACTCCTTGTTCGCCAACAACTACTTTGACGTGATAGGTACCGATATCAATGCCGACTGAAATAGTTCGTGTCACAGTAAACTTTTTTACAACCAATCTAACAAAACCACTCAGTGTGAGTGTTCCCTGTAGTATAGCACGCTACGTTGTCTGTCCAGACTGTGGATTAGGAAAGATTAAATTGTGAAGCAAACTGCTCTTCTTTTTCTTCCATTTTTGGACCATGATCATATCCTTTGAGGTGGAGCATACCATGAATAATAAGTAATGCAGTGTGGTCTGT
>CBDUNJ010000023.1:0-5553 GCA_965368565.1 uncultured bacterium | reverse complement strand
CGAATATCTATATGAATGAATTGGATCAGTTTATGAAGCATGTATTGAAAGTGAAGCATTATGCGCGATACACCGACGATTTCATCATCCTAGCAGATGATAGAGAGTATCTCAAAACACTTGTGCCGCAGGTCAGCGCGTTTCTCCGTGACACACTTTCGCTCTCGCTCCATCCACAGAAAGTCACTATTACGTCACTGCATCAAGGGATCGACTTTTTGGGATATGTGGTTCGTCCACACCACATCCTGCTTCGCAAGACGACCAGAAAGCGCATGGTGCGCAAGCTCAAAAAGAAAGCGTTTTTGCACAGTGTGGGCGCACTTGAAGACGAGCACATGGAGCAGTCACTCAATTCCTATCTAGGTGTATTGTCGCATGCTGATGAGTATTGTTTCTCCGAGTGGTTGAAGAACGAGGTGTGGATCGCATACCAAGGTATTAAAAAGCACAAAACACCCGCCTGCTAACGCCTCGCAATGGCGGGCAAGCAGCAACAAAGTTAGTGCTGGGTGAATTTCCTAATTTCATAGCATTACAACTAATTGCGACCGCAATTAGTTGTAACGGTGCATGGTTTTTTCAATTGTGGACAATGCACTCTTAGTAAACACTGTTACCATATATACTATACACATATCAGCTAGCTCATTATTATATGCAACGAATTATAACAAATCCGCCAATTGCGCGATTTTTCTTTGAAAACACAAAGAGCGCGTGGTTTTGGCTTCTCGTGCGTCTCTACGTTGGTTGGGCGTGGCTTCAGGCAGGTCTGCATAAGGTGGGGGATGTCGCCTGGACAGGCAGTGAAGCGGGTGCGGGTATTACCAGTTTTGTGAACGGCGCTTTGCAAAAGACGAGCGGACCTCATCCAGACGTTCAACTTTGGTACGCTTGGTTTTTAGAGAATTGCGTCTTGCCCTATGCTGATATATGGTCATATGCAATTGCCTGGGGCGAAGTATTGGTAGGTATTGGTCTTCTCATTGGTGTGCTCACAGGTATTGCTGCTTTTTTCGGCATTCTTATGAATACAAGCTTTTTACTTGCTGGTACAGTGAGTACAAATCCGACACTTCTTATATTGTCTATTGGTATTATGCTTGCATGGAAAGTTGCTGGATACATTGGTGGTGACCGATGGGTATTGCCGACCCTGGGTACCCCTTGGAAACCTGGCGCACAACGTTAAAACTCTATGGAAGAAGAAATACAAAAACACGCAAAGCGGTTCAATAGGCCCGCGCGGGTTGTTATTGTGGGTACAGGATTTGGTGGCATATACACCTATCTTGGCTTGCATAAACACTTACACAATGACGCAGTACAGGCTGTTTTGATCAATGAGACAGATCGTTTTGAATTTATCCCAATGATTCATGAGACGGCAACGGGAACATTACAGCCATCACACATTACACAACCAGTGCGAACAGTACCTCAGTGTTGTATGGACGATTTTATTGAGGGAAGAGTTATTGCTGTAGACGCAGATACTCAAATAGTAACGGTGTGTCAAGATACACATGATATTCCAGATCAGTACAAAGATATTCCTGTGCATAAACGGAAAGAAATCCAGTACGATTTTTTGGTTGTCGCCATTGGCTCCGAGACGCATTATTTTGGTGTGCCTGGTGCGAAAGAGTATTCACTGCCCCTGAAAACAGTTGAAGATGCAAAGAATATAAAAAACACACTTGTTGAGCGTTTTGAACAGGCACAGCACTTGGATAAAGATGAAAATAAACAGGATTTACTTCGTTTTGTGGTTGTTGGTGGTGGTCCGACAGGTGTAGAAATAGCAGGCGAGCTGGGCGATATAATTGCCGATGAACTTTCCGATGCATTTCCAGACTGTGCACACCTTGCAAGTGTGGTTATTGTAGAGCGTGGTACGCAGTTGGTGGCAGGTCTTGGTGAGTCATTTAGTAAAAAGACTGAAGCCATTATTGAAAAAATGTCTCATATATATGTTATGTTTGAGACAAGTGTTGTGTCAGTTACAAAAGCTGGAGTTGAGACAGATAAAGGAGTCCTTCGTTCTGCAACAGTTATTTGGGCTGCTGGTGTTCGAGGTCGTGATATGGGTATTACCACACAGAAATCACTACAACACGATCCACAGAATCGTATTGTAGTACAACAGACGCTCAACACTGCACAATACGACAATGTGTTTGTAATTGGAGATAAAGCACACGTTGAAAACAAAGATGGTACACAAGCATATCCAATGCGTGCACAATTTGCTGTTAGAGAGGGGAAGATGGTGGCAAAAAATATTGCACACATAGTTCATGGGGAGGAATTAGAACCATTCTCTTTCAAAGAAAAAGGTTTTATTATTTCTATTGGTAAAGGAGGTGCATTGGCTGAAGTATATGGGATTCGTTTGCATGGTGGATATACCGTGGTGCATACCTCTTCTCAATCCTTGGATGGCGTGCAAAGTTTAGAATGGGACTGGAGTGGGTCCTTAATGCTTTTTTACCGAGAGACATTTCAAAGTTGTAAAGAACAAAGGAGCAACATAACAAAAGGAAAAAAATTCTCATGCCCGACAGTGTGTGCTGGCTATAGGGGATAAGAGGTATTGGGGGGCGTGCCCGCAAACCTATTCTATTGTTGTGTCTTTTTGCAAAGGTAACATCTACGGCACATATTTTGTTTTCTAATGCATTATTTGGGAGAATAATATTAAATGTAAAGATGTCACTCTTTGTAACAATAGGATAGGTGTGAGGGTTGACAAAGTAGCTTGATTTTTGTGTAAATTGTGCTATACTAGCTGAGTTATATAGGTTTTTTATGTTCCCGAGAGGGACATTTTGTTTCTCTGATTACGACTATGATTATTTCAAAAAAAGTATTAAGTATTCTTGTTATTATTACCGCTGGCCTTGGAGCTGTTGTGGGTTTTAAGGTATTGGGCACCGATGATGGTCCGGTTGATGTTGTAGAAAGACAAGCAGAGGTTGCGCTCGCAAGCGTTGGAGCACTCAATAATACATTGCCATCACTACCAACCGTAGGAACTGTTGAATCAAAGACACAGGTAACACTTCGTGCAGAGACGTCAGGTGAGGTTCGTGGTGTGTATGCAGCGCAAGGACAATTTGTATCTGCTAGAACACTTATTGCAGAGCTTGGTAATAGCACTGAGCGAGCGCGTCTTTTACAGGCAGAAGCGGGTGTAGAAAGTGCACAAGCCGCTTTATCAAAGATACAAGCAGGTGCACGCGGAGAAGACATTACAATTCTTGCAACGCAGGTAGCAAGGGAAAAACAGGGGCTTATAGATACAATTTCTTTTGTTGTTGGAACACTCAATACAGTTTTTTCGAATATTGAGGGAGTTGTTTTGGGAAATGTTGATCAGATGTTTAGTAATGCGCGAGGTACACAACCACAACTTTCTTTTACTACTACTGCCAACAATAGGGTTGAACTTGAATGGGGGCGTGTTTTAATCGGAGAGGTACTTACAGGGTGGTCAGTAGAGATTAACCAAGTTACCACTGAAAGCAATCTTGATGTCGCACTTCAGAATGCAGATGTTGTCGTGGCAGAGGTGCGTTCTTTTGTGACACAACTTGCATCAGCACTTAATAATGTCCAACCACACGCGCAGTTATCTCCAACCACAATTGCAGGATGGAAGACTGCTATGGTTACAGCACAGGGGAGTATCACTGGCTCTATGAACTCTTTGTCAGCAAGTAGAGATAGATTAACCGCTCAACGAGCTGCCCTCGCTATTGCAGAGGAACAGCTTTCTCGAGCAAAGAGCGGAGAGCGTTCTGAAGACATTATTGCTGCTGAAGCGCGCGTCAAACAAGCAGAAGCATCTTTGTCTGAAGCACGAACTCTTTTTGCAAAGACACAACTCAGAACTCCCATTAGTGGAACGGTTAACGAGATATCAATTGAAAGAGGTGATTTTGTTTCTGCCTTCTCTGATGTGGCTGTTGTGTCTAATAATAACGCTTTGCAGATAACAACATATATTACTGAAAATGAACGTCCGTTTATTTCTGTTGGTTCGTCAGTTGTTATTGATGGACAATATGAGGGAGTTGTTGCAACTATTGCACCAGCGCTTGATAGTCAGACAAAGAAAATAGAAGTTATTGTTGGTATCACAGGGAATGCTCCTTTCACTAATGGTGAATCAGTACGATTGAGTATTCAGCGAGATTCAAAACAAATTGTGGCTAAAGATGTCGAAATTACGCTTCCACTTTCGTCATTAAAAATTCGTCCTCACGATACTGTTGTTTTTACAGTAAGCGCCGATAACACTCTTGTTGCGCATCCCGTAATACTTGGTCCTATTGTTGGAGATCGGGTTGTCATTAGAACAGGAGTAACATCTGATATGGAAATCGTGCTTGATGCACGAGGACTTCGTGAAGGGGATATTGTCACTTCAGTTATTGAGTAACTAGTAATGGGTAGGTAATTTACTTTTTGTCTTATGGATTCTATTTGGGGATTTTTCATCAGAAAGCGTGCGTTTAGCTATTTGTTACTAACAGCAATAATTGTTTTTGGTGTGTTTGCTATCGTAGCTATCCCAAAAGAGTCTGCTCCAGAAGTTCAGATTCCCGTAGCCATTGTAACAACGGTCTTTCCAGGTGCTTCTGCCGAAGATGTTGAAAAACTTATAACAGATCCACTGGAAGATAAACTTGCTACGATTGAGAATCTTTCTTCGCTCACCTCAACATCTCGTGAAGGAGTATCAAGTATTGTTGCAGAGTTTGATGCACGAGCTGATATTGATACATCTATTCAGGATGTAAAAGACGAAGTTGATACAGTTAAACGAACACTTCCTAGTGAAGCAGAAGATCCTGTTGTGTCTGATGTAAACTTTGTTGATCAGCCAATCTTGCTTCTGTCTATCACAAGCGATCTGACAGCACCAGACTTTATTACGCTTGCTGACGAAGTGACCTCTGAACTTGAACGAGTTAAAGGCGTTTCTCGTGTTGAGAAGAGTGGTATTCGTGACCGGGAGGTGCAAGTCATTGTAAGTAAAGAAAAACTACATACGTTTGGTATTTCTTTGAATCAAGTTGTCTCTGCTATTAATGCCTCTAATACTTCTTTTCCTATTGGGAGCATCACGACAGGTGGTATTGAGTATGCATTGCAGTTTGAGGGCGATATAGATGACACATCTCGTATTGCTGAGGTGCCGGTTATTACACTAGGTGGAAGAATTGTATATGTTCGTGATATTGCCTTTGTTTCTGATGGTGTATCTAAAGCTCGATCATTTTCTCGAGCGTCTATTAATGGTTCTCCAGCAGAACAGGCTGTTACCTTATCTGTCTTTAAACAGCGTGGTGGTGATATAACGGCCATTACCGGTGGAGTACGCGATCGGCTTGATGAACTTAGCAAAACACTGCTTGCTGATGCATCTGTTTTAATCACCTATGACACGGGTGAGTTCGTGCTTGATGACTTACGATCCCTTTCATTAACGGGACTCCAGACAGTTCTTCTTGTGATGATTATTCTCTTTATTGTATTGGG
>CBDUNJ010000022.1:0-5667 GCA_965368565.1 uncultured bacterium | reverse complement strand
CCTGTTTCTATAAGTGGCACAAACATAAACCCTTCAAAGTGTTCTGTGTGAATCTTGCCGTCTATATCTTTTTCAAATACAACTATCGCTTCATCTATTGGTATGACCATCCTACCACCGCTCGCTAACTGTTCTAAAAGAGTGTCTATCATTTCCGACTCCCCTTCTGCTGCTGCAGAAACCAAAATCCTATCAAAAGGCGCCACCTCTGATTTACCAACTTGCTTTCCTGCTTGGAAAATCTCAGCGTGTGCAAAACCATATCGCGCAATGTTCTTCCGTCCTATTTCAACAAGCTCTGGCAATAACTCAACCCCAAACACCTCACCTTCAGGACCAACTATATGCGCAAGAAGTGCCGTGGTAAAACCCGAACCACTTCCCACATCCAACACTTTGTCACCTTTTTTGACTTGAAGTTTTTCTAACATAAAAGCAACTGTTGTTGGCTGAGAAATAGTCTGCCCACCAACTAACGGCAAAGGGTAATCTTCATATGCTTCAATACGATAATCTGGTGCTACAAAGTCTATACGATCAATGGCGTGAAATGCTTCCTCAATAAGCGGGTCATCAAACACCTGAGACCCCTCTTTCAGTCGCTTCAATAATGTATTTTTTGATTGCATCACACGCTCCACTTTACCACACCCCACCTCACCCCTCCAACACCACCATATAGGCTAATTCGGTAGAATTAGCCTATATAAACAACAGCACAATAAAAAATGAGATATGTGCGCCACAGAAAGTGGCACCTTACTCCATACTCCATCACTTGAGTCCATCAAGAACTCCCTGCAACATTCCAGTGGGAACATTAGGCAATCTATACAACACTGACGTGTCCATCTGTCTCCGCACAATAAGTCCTGCAGAATACAAAATATGTAAATGTCGTGATGTTGCACGGAATGAGAGCTTTATTATATGTGCAATGTCAGAGACATTCATTTCACCCTCTGCCTGCAACTTCTCCAAAATATGTAAACGTCTCACATTCCCTAGCGCTTTGTGAATAACCTCAAACTCTTCCCTCCTCTTTTCTTTTTTCTTATTACTTCGTGCGCTCATATATACGTCTTGTGTACATAGGCTAATTCTACCGAACTAGCCTATGTACACATATGTGCAGGATACATCATACTGTTTGAATGTTAAATAATCTTATGTGGAAGAACTACCCATATATCCTTCCTGTTGTAGCACATCCGCCTTCGTGCCGCGGAGACCATTATACCCACCAAGTGTTCCATCTGCTTTTACTACACGATGACACGGAACCAGCGCATCAATATTGTTTTTCATAATCATACCGACAGCACGAGCTGCTCTTGGACTCCCTGCCTGCTTTGCAACTTCACCATAGGTGCGCACCTCTCCTTTTGGTATTGCCTGTACGATAGCGATAACTCGCTGACTAAAAAAGTTTTTTTGTTTCTCCTGTGTCTTTGTCATCTTTTTCTTTAGAAGACCTAGAGCTGGTAGGTGTGACCTTATTGTCTGCATGCCTCTTGAGAAGCGTCTTTCCTGCCACCTCTCGATATAAACAATAATCACAATCTGGATCTGCCTTAGGTATCTCTTCACTTTCAAGTACTCTCTTTGCATCTTTAAGCGCATCCTCTACCCAACCATCAGAGCCAGTATACGGAATAATGGTTACTTCAAATTCAAGCTTACCATCAAATGCTTCCCTATCTTTTTGTCCATTTGCATACACAAAATATCCAGTATCAGAGACGGTGAATCCGTTCTGACGAAACAACCACTGGTATACCTCCATTTGTCGTTTGTACCCATCTTGCCACGGTGCATCAAGAGTAATCTCATCATCTTTACTCGTTGATTTGTAATCAACAATAATCAATTCTTCTTCTGGAGTAACCCATACATCATCAATTGCTCCAGAAACAGTAAAGCCTGTTGGTAAATGTTGCGTTTCAATACCCTTAAAGTTCTCACGCCACTCATCCATCTTTTCATGTTGAAATGGCACAGCATCAATACCATACTCTTGCATAAGTGGATGTGTTGTTTTGCCAACACGATGAATATCAAACTCTTTCTTCAAAAGCGCATCAACCGCTGTATTGAGATTAAACGGATATCCTGGTGGACGTTTAATACCAAGTTTATTATCCAAATAGAAACATCGAGAACACTCCCGTGAGAGATCTATCTTTGAACGAGAAAGGCGGAAGCGGTTTCCGCCATAGTTCCAATCCTTGCCCCGAGGGATGTTATAATAGTCAGACATTATTGACTTATTCTAACACAAAAAGACCACTGCATCATTTGCAAACATAGTACTATAAAACCTCTCTATACTTGTTTTTTCTTTGTTGTCTTTGTTTTTTCTTACGAGCGTTCGTCTTCTTTTGTGTTTTTGGGAAAACGCTATCTCCCTCTTCTCGTATTTGCTCTTCCACATACCACACTGCTGTAAACGCAATGAGTGTCAAAAAAGAGACTACTACCGCAATTGCGTACAACTGATACCCAACTGCTATACCAATTCCTGCAACAACCCACAAACCAGCTGACGTTGTAAGACCAGTAACCTCGCTCTGTCGTTCGTGAAAAATGATTAAGCCAGCACCTAAAAACCCCATACCTGTAATGACTGCCGCCATAATACGAAGCGGATCAGCATTCGTAAAATCTGCAAAATGTGGAGTAATGTGAAGTGCGATAATAACAAAGAGTGCAGAGCCCATTGAAACCAGACCGTAGGTGCGCATACCAGCACTTTTGTGTGCAATAGTTCGTTCTGCGCCAACAAGCATACCGAGCGCTAAGGCAAGTGCAAGTTGTAAAGAAGTAACAAATTCAAAAGCAAAAAGTGGTTCCATGCGTATGAATTAAAGATTAAAGTTATTACGAATCCAAATAATCACAACATTCTTTTAATCAGCCCTTCGAGAGAAACTTGCAGGACCAACTTTTAGTATACAACACAAAACGCGCCCCTTAGGGACGCGCTTTGTGGATTACACGCACTTTATACTCTATTACTCAGAAAGTGTGCTGTATGCTTCAAATTCCATTGCAACAACCGCTCCTGTCCCATCAGTCACTAATGCGTCTGTGGTGTGATCAAATACACCATCTCCATTGTCATACCAAAGTGTAACTACATATGTGTTACCTGCACGTGTACTACGAAGCAATGTCACCATCCCTTGTGAAACACCAGCGTTAAAACGCTTTGCACCAAGAATATTTCCTAACTGCCCACTAGGAAGTATTTCCTGCACTGCAACCCAGCCATCTTGAGTAAGTGTTGCTCGAGTAATGAACACACTCTCACCTGCAATCTGATCTTTCACCAAGACCTCATCTTCCTGTGAACCAATTACAGTAATTTCTCCTCCAACACCTTCTACAGTGTCATCTGTCGTAGTGTTGCCGGAACCATCAGTTATATCTGTTACATCATCCTGACCAGTCTCACCCACAGTGCCATCATCAAGAATATCAGCATCCTGAGCTGGGCGATTCACCCACAGCCATGAAGCACCGAAACCGAGCGCAAAACCAATAATAAGTACGATAACAAGTTTCCATCCACCGGTACCACGACGAACTGTTCCGCCAGTGCTAGCAAGTGGTTGTCCTGTTAAAGGATTTGTGTCTTTTGTCATAAATAAAGCCCTTAGATTTAATAACAACCGTCCTAAGTGGCTCTACTCTAGCTTATTTTTTAGGAATACACAAATATTGCGCTTCTTCCATTACTTCTTTTATCTGACCGCCAGAAAGCCCTAGGTGCTCAAGTTTTTCTGGATTATCCATTAGTGCACTGCACAAAACAACATCATCAGCCATAAGTGTCTCCTTATTTCTTTTTGACAAAGTTGAAAGACACGTTACTGGGTGCAATCCAGCCTCATCAATAAGATCTTCAAGATGTCCTACTTCTGGATACCGCCAACCAATCAACTGTATACCTGCACATTCCGCATACTGAATTGCATTTGTCGTAAACTTTGTATTTGTAATAACGTAACACTTACACGTACCTGCAAATGTAGGATCACCCGCTTCTATATCATCAAAACGTGCACGCATATAAAGCGTTACTTTTACATCCGTCTTAAACCCCTTGCTATTATGAAATTTTGCCTCCACCAAAATACGCTCATTTTCTTTTTCTGCCAACACATCTATTTCATGCTCAATACACCTTCCTTTCAAGAGAACTCCCGTTTCTGCTGTATAACCTCGTGCTTGATACAATCGTTCAAGTAATTTTTCAAATGCAAAACCAGTTGGGCCAAGTTCAAGAATTGCATTCCGAAGAGAATACCGAGCTGCAACTGGAGCTTCTGCCTCCCTTTTTAGAATCTCATGGGCGTGTATATAAATCTCTTTTGTGGTATCACCATCGTGTAACTCAGCAGAAATGTGCGCAACAATACTATCTGCTAGTGTCTCGGATGCTCCTGCTCGCACAAGCGAACCATATAATTTTTCTTTTTTAAAGACTTCTCTTGTCCCATCTGCTTTTATAATTTCCATCCGATAGTGAGAAATAGCATTACTGCAGAGGTGCCTGAAAGGATGCGTGCACCACACTATTTCTTGATTAAATGATTAATTTAAATTTTTTTGAATACTTGCAGTAAAAACACAATACCGTTTTCTACTACTGAATCCATCCGATAGCAAGATTGTTGTTATGCTTTGTGCATTATGTGAACATTTCTAATGAGGTTTGCATACTCCGCACTACTGAAGTGGTGGTAATTCTTGAACCAGTGTGACAGAAATAGGTTTTCCATTAAGCAACGTTCGTACAGTAGCCTTTTCGCTTGCAGTGAACTCTGCTGTAAAAAGTGTAGGTGTCACCACTTGAGCACACATTTGATCAGAAGTGGCAGCTGGTGCTGTTGTTATAATATCAATAGTAACTTGTTCAGGAAATGATTCTGCAATGGCAATCTGAGTTTCAACGTCATAACACGGCGTAGGAAGTGCAATGATACCAGCGTAAATATGTGTCCCACCAGTAAATGTCCGTGAAGCAATAATACCTCCACCAACTGAAGGGATGTCACCTGTAGTAGCCACATCTTCTATTTCATCAAAATCAATAAAAGGGTCTGGTGCTGAATTATCAGAACCAGGCACTAGAGCAACTCCAAATATTAAGAAGAGCCCAACGAGTGCAACACCAACAGCGACATTTTGTTTTTGTGTATCCATATACTATTAGGTAATTAATTTATAACTTTTTTAGGTCAGTAACCAAAAAACTTCGTATAGTAAGCATACCACGCACGCACGCGTTACTAGGGGTGCCTTATGCACAGTCTTTTACACCACTACACCTCCACCAACACATACATCATCTTTGTATACAACAACAGATTGTCCGGAGGCGACAGAAGACTGTGGTGATTCAAAATGAACTAGCGCAGTAGTGTCTCTGTTTGTGGTGACCGTACATTTTTGCAAAGCTTGTCTATAGCGAATGCGGGCTGTATATGTCGTACCCTGCTCTGGTTCTTGTTCAATCCAGTTAGTGTTTTCCAAAATGACCTCGCATACCGCAGAAGGTAATGAGCCATCAGCATATTTCTCTGCAACGATTATTGTATTTTTTTCTACATCCTTACCAATAACATAGAGCGGTTGCATATGTGGTGTCTTCTGTGTGAT
>CBDUNJ010000021.1:0-5742 GCA_965368565.1 uncultured bacterium | reverse complement strand
CTACTTGCCTCTCGCCAAATATGGTATGTGGGAAAATAACTATTTTGTCATACAAATCAGATTTTTTAAGCAAAAAATCCCTGACGTCAGAATAATAATCAACAAAGTTACCGCCACCATCTATAAATAAAACCGAATTATGTATTGGGGATACAACATCCACATACTTTGCCGAAATACCCAGAGAGGAAAGAATATTCTTTGTTCCATGCCAAATTAAAGAGTCTCCATAATTACCAGGAAATCTGTAGAAATCGACATTTGTACCTTTGTAAGCGCTCAAGTATTTTTCAAGATCAAGTTCTATCATGGTGTTTTAGTATAAAGATCAATCCTTAGACGGTTTCCATGTTCTATCGTGACTCAGTAGTTTTGTTCGTTCATAAACTTGACGCACAGTGTGATATTCCGAATGTGTATTAAACCATTTATCAATATTGGTGGAATAAAATCCATGAAAACCAAATTGTTTTTCATAAACATTGTCAGCACCTTCTATAGAGAATCGTTGAGCTAATTCTGACGGAGCGAAACGAATCCCCAATTTTTCTAGTTCCGATCTATACCATACAGACAAGGCAATATCTTCCGGGTGAAATCTTGATATTTTATTTTCCTCCAAAAGTCTTGACGCTGTCTCCAAAAAAAATTTACTCCGGAGACTAAATCCACCATTACCAACCACTCTTTGCCCTCTCAAATTTTCAGGAAAATCAAAGTCGTTTATGGACCAGTCCTTCACTACCCAAGGTGATCCTGTGTAATCATATTCGAGGAAAGCATCTTCCCAGCTGTCGGGATTTAAGACAAATCCATCCCACTGAATCAATAAACAGTACTTGGTATCAACATAGTTATTTAACTCACTGATACAAAATCGTGAGTACTCTTCGAGTGTTGAAAGCGGCTTGATTTTAAAAAATCTTAAATCATTAATCGGAATCGATGACAGCATCTTTACATTAGCAAAGTGAACCCCCGACTCAGAGATATTTGCTGCCTCCTGCAATCGATATGGGTCAACGCAATCAATGCCAATAAGTGTTACATCTGGAAGCTGTTTTTTTGTGGAGACCATAGGATTTTTTATTTGAATGCGCACACAAAGATTTTTGGATAGAGGTAAGCATTGACCGATGTTATGAATTTCAATCCCAAAGTATCCAAAATCTTAAATCTTGATTTTGAAATAAGATTCTCAAATAGCTCGTATTCATTTGTGTATACCACCAATCTTCCATCAGGGTTCAGTGCTTCTTCACAATGATCGATAAAAGCTCCGTATAGCTTTTCAAGGTCGTCGTTCTTTGCTATCGACATACCAAATGGTAAGTCCGATGTTATTGCGTCAAATGTGCCGAGCTCCAGGGTATCAAAGATATCTGCTTCTTTCAGCTTGATCTTCTTAATCAGCCCCGCTTTTTTTATGTTCTGCACTGACAAAGAGAGGTGTTCTTTATTATTGTCAAAACCAATCAACTGTTCAAGGTTCGGATACTGTTGACCCGCCTCAATGAGGAGCGTGCCGCTTCCGGAAAAGATGTTGAGATATGTTTTTGCCGTATCCAGCCTACACAAAGAATTCACCGCGTACGCGATGGTAGGATCCATCGCCCCACTCATATTTCGCACCTTGTACTCACGCACAGAGAGCGGTCGCGGAGTAATCTGAATACCGGCCTCCCACATTGTTTCAGTCACTTTTATGATATGGATTTTCAGATCAGCCTCCTCTTTCTCCGTCATCCTATAGGTGCCCTGTATATATTCGGCGATAGCACGAACTTCAGGAGAATCTGAACCAGCGCAGGTAATCTTGAAAGATCGGAACTCAGCTTTGTCGTCAACGATCACCATTTCCACAAGATCCCCCACAATCGATTTGTGATTGGAAAGATGGTAGGGATTGCATTGAGCATCTTGTACCACGACATACGCACGAGTCACGCTTCTCAATGCTTTGACCGTATTGATGTCTTGCACATACTCTAGGTACACGGAATCTCCATCTTCTTCGAGTATGTGAAAGTCTGCATGTGTATTTATTTCATCTACAACAACGTCACGTAAGCCACTAATGTAGGATAGTTTAATATTTGGATTCAATTCTTTCATATTCCGCTTTAATCCGATCAAGCACGTCAGAAACTCTCATTCTCTTCATGCAAAACTCCTCACAACAATCAATCTCTTCTTGTCTTGAGTTATGGGTGCATAATACGTGCCTGTTCTTGTCATATAATGGTACCATATATTCGGATGTATGTAAATATTTAGGATCTGTTGCTCCGAAAATAACAAAGGAGACCTTGTTAAAGCTCTGAGCAATTACCGCGGGCCCCGAATCATTTCCCACAAGAAAATTACAGTGCTTTATGAGCGATATCATTTCTTTGAATGTTCGCTTACACCTTTCGCGGATCGAAGACCAATCCCCTGTGCACACTCTCCCGATCCTCGGACTGGTCCTCCTGGACTGCGACGTGCAGTGACTTCACTTCCCAATCTACCTGAAGATGCATGTTTGTACTCCTCTCTGCCGCACGGCATGGCAAGAGCTGATTCATTTCAGCTACTGCCTTCCGTATGTCAGAGAATGCATCTGTTGGTCAGATTACGGATTGTGAGGTGAATGTCAATGCAAAAGAAAAACCGCTCGGATACTGCCTTACGCTCCGGCGATGCTTTTGCGTGGTGGGAAGTTTTGATTTGTGAGAGGGTCATTTAAATTAAATGTTTCTCCTGTATTTTACATTTAAATTATTTAAGTTGAAAAGGACCCAGAGAAGCAAAGCTTGTCTGGGTCCACGTCGTCCTTCCTTACAGTGACTTAAGAAGCCTTTGAGCCTGATCCTCAGCTTCCCTAACATAAGCATTGTAATCAGGAATTTTGGTAAGAACTCCATCAGAAAGGGTATAGGTTTGATCAAGTCTTGTTTTTTCAAGAAAATACCGATCGTGCGAAACGAGCAACACTGTACCCGTGTAGACATCAAGTGTTTCCTCAAGAGCACTAAGCGCCTCGAGATCAAGATGGTTAGTTGGCTCATCTAAAACCAAGACATTAACAGAACGGGCAGAGAACATTGCTAAAAGAAGTCTGGCTCTACCTCCTGGACTCAATGTCTCAATGAGTTGCTTAACCTGCACTTCGTCAAAACCAAATTTGCTGAGTTTGGCATATGACTCTTGCACACTCATTTCCCCATCCTCAGCCATAAACTCGAGCAAGGTTTTCTTTCTAGGAAGATTATCATGCTCTTGCATCATATTTCCTATCCTGACACCGGAGTCCGTATCAACATCTCCGCTTATTGGTCTAATCTGACCTGTAATAACCTTCAGAAGTGTTGATTTTCCAGATCCGTTCAACCCCATAATTCCAACCCTGTTGCCATAACGTAACTCAAGAGAAATCGGACCGATGTTAAAACCTGTTTCGTATCCCGCCACAACATCAACCAGACGCACGTCGAGAGCATTTGACTTTGACTCAATTGAGAGAGAAATTTCCAAAGGGTCGCGTTCAATGGGTTTTTCAACCTTATCCATCTGCTTGATTCTCTTCTCAATCGCCTTAGCTACTCGAGATGACCGACCTGCTCGTTCACGCTTGAATCCGCGAAGAAACTTATCATTGTCGGAACCAGACCATTTAGAACCCTTGGCAGACTCCACTCTTTTTTTACGAGCCTGTTCTGTCAGTCGCTCAACTTCTTCCTGCTGAAGACGATATTCCTCTTTCTGTCTTGCAGCTTGCTTTGCCTTCATTGCAATATAATCGCTGTAACTTCCGCCTGAAGTGTTGAGTGATCGAGTATTCCAATCAATCTCAAAGATTTTTCTTACTACTCGATCCAAAAAAAGCCGGTCATGAGAAACAACAATGCAAGCAGCTTTAGACTTCTTGATAAAGTCCTCAAGCCAAATAAGAGCGGGTAGATCAAGATTGTTTGTTGGTTCATCGAGAAGCAACAGGTCAACACCCTTGAGAAGAATCCCCGCAAGGACAACCTTACTTTTTTGACCACTGCTCAGATCACACACACGTCGATCGAGTTCGACATTTTCGAGACCAAAGCCCAAAAGCATCACTTCCATACGGTGTTCAAAAGCATAGCCATCAAGACGATCATACCTATCGCGAAGCTCTCCGTATTCAGAAACCTTGGACGGAGTATCAAGTTGTTCTGAGAGTTCATTGATTCTTTCCTCAAGAACATCCACTCCAGCCGTGTGACGCAAATACTCTCTGATCGTACTAGTGTCAACAAGACCCGTATCCTGAGGCAAATAGCCAATACAGGCATCTTTGCTAATCTGAATTTCTCCAAAATCTGATTGCTCAAGTCCTGCAATAATCTTTAGAAGAGTTGTTTTTCCAGTCCCGTTGTTCCCAACCAATGCCACCTTCTGACCTTTTGACAGAGAGAAGGAGACACCAGAAAGCACGGTTAAGGAACCGTAATCTTTCTGTATGTTTGTTGCTTTTAACATGCTCATATCCCCTTATTATGGATTTAACAATACCACTGTAAAGGTACTTACCGTTCTTCGCGGAGATAACCCAACAAATCCACTCATTACGCGCAAGTGGTGTTATGTCTTTCCATGCCGCCTCTGCTAAAGGAGAAGTTGCGAGACTCTTTTGTAACTCTATCGGTATCCTATGTAATGTACCGATAGTGTTTTCTCTTTTGGACATGAGAGTATGGTAGCATGCGAGAAAAAAATCTACCCTCACCTTTCTGCTTTACTTCTTTTGAAAAAGTGCGAACAAAGCAAAAAGTCCGAAAAGACCATAGAGACCCGTGTTTCCGGTAAAAAACCCCAATAGCCCTAGCAAACCAAAAAAACCTAAGTAACCTAATGTATTCATATACTTAATTATAATATCGAAAAAAACAAAAAGCCACACCTGAAGGTGTAGCTTTTTGTGCACTGCGGAGAGGGAGGGAATTTCGATCCTTACAGGATCAGTACAGGTTGTCGAGATTTCATAAAATCTCTGGCAACCTTTTCGAATCCCTCACTTACTCACGCACTGATGAGTCGCTCGGATGGTTCCCATCCATCCTTGCGAATCATTGCGGAGAGGGAGGGATTCGAACCCTCGAGACGATTGCTCGCCTAACACCTTAGCAGGGTGCCCCATTCGACCGCTCTGGCACCTCTCCAATATATTTCAATACAAACCGATGTGGAGCAGATGCTAGGGTTTCCTTAGCGGGGGTGAATAGTCTGGGAGACTGTTCACGATTCGACCGCTCTGGCACCTCTCCAATGTCACCTACTGTAGCAAAAATGATGTTATTTCGCTATTGTTACTATAAATGAAAGTTCTCCTCGTCCTCAAAAAAGCACTTCACGCAAAAGCATCCCCGGAGCGCAAAGCAGTCTCCAAGCGGTTTTTCAAAACGGGCAAGGGTCAGTATGGCGAGGGGGATGTGTTTATTGGCGTCACTATGCCGGACATACGAACCGTGGCGAAAGAGTATTTTTCTGATGTGACACTTGCTGATATCGAGAAACTTCTCCATTCCAAGATACACGAGGAGCGAATGTTGGCTCTGGTGTTTCTAACACTTTGGTACAAGAAACGAGATGCCAAAGAAGCTGTGGCACTCTACAAAAAGAATTACGACCATATCAACAACTGGGATTTGGTGGATGTATCTGCACCGAACATTATTGGCGATTGGTATTTGGACAGAGACAGAAAAGAACTCTACACACTCGCAC
>CBDUNJ010000020.1:0-5887 GCA_965368565.1 uncultured bacterium | reverse complement strand
CCATTGTTGCGTCAGTGCTTGTTTCACCATCTACCGAAGCAGCTGCTCCCGCACCTGCTTCAACGTTGATGTCACCTTCAAGCATTGCATCATCCTCTGACATCGCACTGTCGTCAGTTGTTGTTGCTGTACCGTCAGTTGTATCAGTAGGTGTTGTGTCGCCCTGATTTGCGTAGTAAAGAGCACCAGCAATGATAAGAATGATCACGATGATCAAAATCACTGCACCTGTTCCACCACGTCGTAAGTTCTTTAGCGTCATAAATGTACCTTTTTTATCTTATAAATGAACCCTGTTTCTATAGACAAGGCACCATATCAAAGCCTAAAGCTTCTAGTTAACTGTAGCACTAGAGCCCCCAAAACGCAAAAAGGGAGGTGGATAAACCACACTTCCCGCTTTTTGACTAGCTAAGGGTTTATTTGCTTATTTATGCTAATTCCCTATTGGATTGCTGTGCCATAGTGTGCGTGGTGCCGTATGCATCACCACTCTGTATAAGTTCATTTTTTCGTACCATATCAAGAGCTCTGACAAGAGCGAGGCGTGCTGATGTATACGACTCATCATATCGCTCATCAACACCTCTCAAAAGTGTTCCAATAAGACGCTCAAGTTGTTGTGTTCCCATAGCTTCAAGCGTATCCATTGTAAACATATCAACAGCATCGGTTGTGCCTTCAAGCCGTGCCTGGTGTGCATTATCAAGTTCAGTAACTACTGCTCGCATAAAGTCAGCAATTGGTTGCTTCTGACCACGCAAGCGACGTAGAAAGGTGAATACTTTCTTGTCCTCACCTCGAACTAACCAGTCAATAAAGAGTGGTGTCATTTGGATAGCGGAAATGAATAACACTTTGCGAGTTCTAGACTCATCAAGCACAAGCCATCCATCTTCTCGTGGATACTTTCCTTTTGCAATATCAATAACTTGACGTGCAATTTCTTGAGCATGTTCAGTATCACGCGCTGTTCCTGTAATCATTAGAGCGGCATCTTTTGAAAGGAGCACTTTTTCTTCTCGGGCAACTGTTTGAACAAGTACTGGGATATGGTTTGTTTCTGGTGTTGGAGCAACATCCGCAGAAGTAGACACCTCAGTTGTTGGAAGGTTCTCGGGAGTGACAGCTTTTTCTTTTGGCGCTGTCATAGTGAGGTATTCGGTATAGTCAGTGTCAATGTCAGTATCTGCAACAGGTGCATCAACTACATTATGTGCCACACTCTTCTGTTCACGATGATACGCCTCCTCATAAGAATCTTTCTGCTGTTTATGCTTGGCTACTGTTGCAACGGGCACTGTATATGCTTCAACAAAGGCAGTCTTTATTCGTGTAAGTGTCCGGCGAATTCGCTCAGTTACTGTTCCACCGCCACGCATAACACCATACGCACCGACACCACTAATAACGAGAAGTCCTAAAAGAAAGAGTACCGCTTGTACAATATCCAAACCAAGACCAGTATAAGGAACTTGACTCAAGAAGACAAAAGATGCAGATGCGAGAGGTTGACCACTTGGATCACCGAACAATACAACTTTAGGGGGGTCTTGTCCGCCACCACAGTTGGTTACACATCCTGTCGTACCTCCGGTAATAGTGATTGCCATATCACGAGACGCGCTACACTGAATGTCATTCTCATCAGCAATAGTGATAGTGATAGTGAATGAGCCTATTTGTGTTGGTGTGCCTTCAATAGTGGTACCATTTAACGTAAGTCCTGCAGGAAGTGCTGACACAAAGATTTCGACAGAGCCACCACCAGTGTGTTGTGTCTGTATTTCATATGAGAATGGTTCATTAACACGGCTAGTGATATCAGTATTAAGCTCCGGTGTCACAAAGACTGGAGGAATACATTGATTCTGTCCCACAATGACGATGGTAATTAAAGCCACGTCAGAGCCACATGCATTCACGGCACGCACAGTGACAACAGTACCATCAGAATCTGTCGTCGCTGTTGGTGTTCCACTAATAGTGAGTGTATTTTCATCAAAGGTAAGCCCTGCGGGGAGAGTTCCCTCAAGAGAAACCGTCACCGGTGCAGTTCCCGATACATTAAAAGTGTAATTAATAGCATCCCCAATACGCCCGGTAATAATACCATCATCTGGAAGTGACACTCCTGGAATAACACACTGACCACCTGGATTGTCATTGTTAATAATACGACATTCTTTAAAATCACCAGGAAGAAGTGTGACCGAACCATTTGCAGCACAGTCACCTGTCCATACACCTGCTGTATACCCAGGTTGGTTTTGTTCAGACGCAACATATGAACCAGGGGTTACGGTGATAATTTCTCCTGTCCACTCACAAAAAGTGGGAAATCAGATACCTGAAGCGCTCCACCATTATCATTAATAACTTCTTTAATAAGACGAATCTGTGCCGTCTCGCTTGAATCACAAATAATAGTCGTCTCAACAGTATCGCTATCTGAATCAATGTCGGGGCCGTTCACAACACCCGTGTTGCTATACGTAAATGGACAGCTTGAAAGTGCTCCTTCGCTATCTACACGAAAGACAAGTTCAAATATGTGACTAGCTCCTGCTACAAGTGTCGCTGGTCCATCACAGCTCACTACACCTCCAGCAAGTGCACAATCTGAAGGACCTGAAAGATATGTCAACGTAGTAGGTACCTCATCGGTAACCGTATACGCATCTACAGAAACAGTTCCTGTGTTGGTTACCTTAAGTCCATAGGTAATCCTCTGCCCAGGACGAACAGTGTCTGGACCTGTTTTTTCAATAGAAAGTTCTGGTTCGTCTTCTCCGGGAGCACAGATAACTGTGGTCTCTGTTGTATCACTATCAGTAATACCTGGAGCAGTTACCACACCTCTGTTATCAAAGGCAAGCGGACAACTTGCCAACTGATCCTCTCGGTCTACACGAAAGACAATCTGGAATACTTGGCTTTCGCCAACATCAAGTGCATGAGGAGATGCACACTCTACAACACCGTTTGCGAGAGCACAGTTTGGGTTTCCACGAAGGTATGTCAGTGGCTCAGGCACTTCGTCAGTAACTATATATGAAGGCACTGTCACCTCACCAGTATTTGTTACCGTAAGACGGTATGTTGCAACCTGCCCAGGGCGAACAGTGTCTGGACCTGTTTTTTCAATAGAAAGTTCGGGATCAACACCAACTTCTGGAATGTCATTATTTACAACAATACAGTGTGCCACATCACCTGCCTCAAGAGTAACAAGACCGTTATAATCACAATCACCAAACCAACCACCTTGACGGGTATATCCCTCAAAAGGAGACTCCCCAGCACGGTAGCTTCCTGGTTCCACTATATGTTCTTCAAGAGTTGTTGTGTGCGTTCGTGCGGTTGCATCGTTTCTGTTGTAAAACCACAAATCAAAATCTGCTGGAACCGCAGTCCCACCGTTGTCGTTGACAACACGCTTTTCCAAAATAAGTATAGCTGTCTCACCACACCCAGAAATGGTTGTGGTTGCTGTATCCCAGTCTGCCTGTTCCCATACTGAACCACCATTTAATTGCACATCAACCTTATTGGTAAATGGTGCACACTGTGCGGCAGCATCTACACGAAAAGTGAGTGTGAAGTCTGAATGTTCTCCTGGTTCAAGATCAGTATCGCCAGTACACACTACGCGACCACGAGCACCTCCACTATTAGCCTCATATACACAATTTGGTGTACCTGAAAGATACGTCAACGGTGCATTAACATTGTCAATAATACGATAGTCAGCAGCTACAACAGCAACCTCACCAGTATTTCTTACACGGATATCATAAGAAACAACTTCTCCAGGGGAAATAGTGTTCGGGCCCGTTTTTTCAACAGAAAGTTCGGGGTCGTCACCACCACAAGTGCCTTGATCAAGAGCTATAATCCAGTCAAAGAGTGTGTGCGTTGAAATAAGAGGTTCGGCACCAAAGTCTGGATTAGTTTGAGGAACACTAGGACCTTCAAAGAGATCCACCTGGTAGTTACAACTTGGCAACGAAGGACCAAAAGTAATAGTTTCACCAGGTCCAATGGTTCGTGTGCGGGAATCAAAAAGTGTTTGACTTGAAATGAAGTCGGGGCTTCCGTATGCAGTATGAAGCTCATAGCTCGCCATACTAATGGTGTACTCATTGCTGGCAGACGTATTTGAAACGCTTACACGTGCACGAGTACCACCTTGCACAATATCAATGTGAGTTTCTATGAAGGGATTAAACACACCACCGTCAGCAGGCAGAAGATCTTCGCGAGCTTGAGTGCTATCAGCAGACGCACCATATGGCACTATTGCTGTAGTGAAAAGAAAAGCAACTGATGCGAGTGCAAGCAGTCCAGCAATTCCCCAAGTAATTTTTTTTGTATTGAATGACATCGTTATGATGTTATAAGCCTTTAAAATTCCCCTCATTCAGAGTATAGTATCTATTATACCATAGTAGAATAGAAAAATCAAGCTCTCTACAGTGCTCGCTTTCCTATGAAATCTGCCTCAACAACGTATCTATCTTGCACCTCACCAAAGGTATTACAGGTAGAGAGTGTCAGTTTTTTTGTAGAACTTTCAAACTGCACCCACGCCTCCCGCGCATCAACAAGCGTTACAGAGGAAACTCTGTACTCATAGAGGTGCGTCTCTGAATACACAGATACCGTGTCCCCTATCTCAAGATCATCAAGTCCATTGAAAGCTTTATATGCCTGATTGCGTACAACTGGCCAGTTGGTTGAGTGTCCAAATATAAACATATTGGAGGTGTCTTCCAAATTACCTGAGCCCGGATAGTGTACCGCACCCGACTGAAGCGACTCATTCAAAATACCAACATCGCGCTGATTTGGATTGTTAATCTGCACATCCAAATCAACCGCCTGAGAAACCAATCGTACAGGTGTATCTGCGCGACCCACTACAACAGGAAGTGCTTCTGTACGAGATTCTGATGCCTCAACAACAGGCCCTGAAAAAAGAGTAACGTGTGGTCCCTCATCTTCTGTTGTGTCACCACGAAAAAGTGATGGCACCCAGCCCCGCTGAAAGAAGCCAGCAAAGAAAACGGCAAAGACACTAAACCACAACACAGAGAACAAAAGTGGCCGTCTATGGAATTGTTGTGTGATACGATTAAACATATAATGTAGAACTATATCATTATTTATACAATAAGTCAATGTGTACGCCCCCTTCCTTCTTTCAATATCACTGCAGTGGGGCGTACCTCAAGAGGGTTGACAAACCATAAAATTGCTATATAATAGCGTTACTAAGGCTTATTTGTTGCATTCGCACTCTAGTGTGTATGTGAAATATTTCCAAGCTTTATTAATACATATTATTTATGGAACACACACATACGAATCAAATACTGTTGAAACTGCTTGCGGTTGTAGGACTGCTTGTTGTTCTCGCAGGACTTGCGTGGGGTGGTGTGAAAGTGCTCTCGTACGCACCAGACGCACTTCGTGCTGTAGCAAGTGCTGTTGTTGGTATTCAATCACGCCTTTTCTCTGATGAAGAGATTATTCTCTCAACAAACAAAGACAATAACGTGGTCACACACGATACTGCCTTTACGCTTTCGTTTACCCATCAGGATAAACAAGCTAAGGGGTCGTATAGTTTCTTCTATGAGTGTCGCGACGGCGCACACTTTGAGGTACTCCCCACCGTCGGACGTGAAGAGATTGCTTTCTGTAACACCTACTTCAACTTCGTGAACGATAACAACGAACTTACACTTGTTCCCTTCTCAACAAAAGATCGGACTGTAGAAGTTCCTGTTGCTATTGTTTTCCGAGAAAATGGTTCAAATGAGATTGATATGGTGGGTTCACTCACTATTACTATCTTCAATGGATCAATCACGGGAACAAC
>CBDUNJ010000019.1:0-6060 GCA_965368565.1 uncultured bacterium | reverse complement strand
TAGCATCACTTGTCATATACTGAAAACCACCAATTACTAACTGGAGAATAGCGAGTACAACAGCTATACCAAGACCAAGTTGGAAGAGTCCATTAAGGTACCCAGAGAGTGTTGTTTGATTACTCACTCCAGGTATCTTGTCAGCCAACAACTGTACAGATCCATCACCACCTTGTTGTGCAAGTACGGTTATAGGTACATACAAGAGTGTAGTGAGTGCAGTCAATAAGATTGTTCTTCGTGTAAACATCGTTGTTTTATTTTGCTCCTATGGTAACGGTTAGTGCAGCCGATGCCCGTTGGAGTATTTCTCGTATGTTTCGTATAGAAAGAGAAACAGGAACCGTTCCAGTACCCTCACCTTTTCTGAGAGTAACAGTACTTATTCTATCAACAGGGTTTATTGATTCCCCATCTATACGCCACGTATATTGAAGATGAGAACTGTTTCTATTTCTTGTTGAAAAGAAGTACGGATACACTTCAAGTGTTACTTCTTGTTCGTCAAGAAGAAAGTTTTTCGTAAGTGCGCGGGAAAAGTTAATACCAGCAAGAGGTGTTCGTTCATACATAAGAACACGTGGCTCAGATCGTTCTACTGAAATAATTGATCGAGCAAGAATGCTTTCCGAAGGATTTGTAACCTCTACACTCACTTTCATATCTCTACCTAACTGTGTTCCTGACAGTACAAAGACATTTTTTCCGAGCCCCGACTGTGATCCAATCACTTTTCCGTTATCCTTCCAAGTAAAAATAAGTTCATCAACAGTATAGGTTCTGTTGTTTTCAACAATATGCGGGAGTGCTATAAAACGTACGATGGAAGCAGCTGTATAACGAGCTTTCCCTCTGTAGAGAGGTGGTGTGTGTGTTGCCGCTTCCCAAATCAAAGTTACTTCTGCTGGTGTAAATGTGCGAGATGCATTTGCGGTAGTACCATCAAGTGCAGTCATAGCAACAGTAACTGTTGTTGCACGACCTGCTGGGCCTAAAGTAAGCGTAATAGAGTCAGCGCCTATTTCTGATGTGTGTACTGTATTATTAACGCGCCAGGTAACAAGAGACGACTCAATAGGTAAAGAAAATGTTTCAGCCGTAAGAGTGATTGTTTGTCCGGGCTGTGGAGCATTTGAAGAACTCTTTATTGAAAGAGGGATTGCTATTTGTGCTGTTGCCTGAGGAATAAAGAAACCAAAGAACAATATCCAAACACAGAGGATACTACCGAGAGTTGCTGTCAGTGCTCCTAAGTTTTTTTGAAGTGATACGACTTTTTGTTGGTGTTGAATCATTGCTAGAAGATGGTTTTTTTGCTTTGTCACCAATTCGGCTACTGAGGGAGTCTTTTACATCTAGAGGATTGATACCCGTAGCGTCTTCAGTTCGTGTTATAGCTACTATAACTATAACACCAATAGTAATACTCGGGAATGCGGATAATGCAGGTATTGCTTCAACAAGTGTTTCAATACCCCATGTTGCTATCTTTTTTCCACTCATCAGGCCGACACCTTTTGTAAAAAGCCAGAAACCAAGGATGCCGTTTCCAAATATTAAAGAAACAATATTGAGACCTGGAATAATGCTTATGAGATCAAAAAAAACAGCAACAATAACCATAAAGACTGCTGTCGTAGTGTCTATGCGAACATTGTCATTTGATGCCGTCATATTATTGACCAGACGCTTCAAGGTCATCGCGTGCCTTTTGTATGTTGAGAATTTGTGAAGGGTCAGACGTTATAATCTGGTCTTCGGTATATGAAGCAATTATTTTTATAGCAACGTGCTTAAGACCAGCAAAGAAGATACCCTCCCCCACTTCTGACTCAAGAAGTAGGAACTTTTCTTCGTCGGTGAGATTGAATGTTTTCTGTACCCTATCAATTGATGAAGGTGATTGTTTGAGAAGTAACTGTATAGACGAGTTGGTGATAATTGGTAATCCATAAGGGGATTTTAGGAAGTCGTCTACGTCTTGAGTAATGGTTGCGATACCAAGGTAGTACTTTCGTCCGCGCTTTGCGAGTCCAAAGAGAAGAGATGCAGTGTCCTCTGATCGCATCATCCACCATGCCTCGTCCACCACAAGAAGTCGTTTTTTGAGGTTTCGTCGAACCGTTCCCCAAATGTAGTTAGCAATAAGATACATAGCTACTGTTTTCAACTCATCTTCCATATCTCGAACAGAGAAGACAACAAATTTCTTATTGATATCAACGTTTGTTGGATTATTAATAAATCCAGACCAGGTACCTTTTGTATATTTTGAAAGTTTTTGTACAAGTGATTCAGCACCTTCCATTCCAGCGAGAACTAATTCAAAGTCAGAAAGGAGTGGGGGTTCTGATTCAGAGAAGTCTCTGTCGCCAGTAATGTCTTTCAGTGCATATGTTTCTGTAATGGCACGGTCAATAATAGAATCTTCTTCAGGACTAAGTCCTTCAAACATAAGTCTAAAGAGTCCCACAAGGTTTACAATATTCGTTCGGAGTACGTTTGCGGGGGTTTCTTCAGGTCCAACAGGTGGAAGGTCAAATGGGTTGATGTGGTGATCAGAGGTAAGTGAAATATTGAAATATCGTCCCCCTGTTGCCTCTGCAAGGTACTGATACTCATTTTCTGGGTCAATAACAATAACATCTGTATCAAACATTAGGGTACGCAAAATTTCCAATTTTGTTCCGTATGATTTACCGGCACCAGAGGTTGCGAATGTTACTGAGTTGTAGTTTGGAAGTGAGAATCTGTCAAAAAGCACAAGGCTAGAGTTGTGTCTGTTAACGCCGTAAAGAATACCTTTGTCAGAAGTGAGGTCAAAAGAAACAAAAGGAAAAATACTTGAAAGTGGCGAAGTATTCATTTTTGAGCGCATCTCTACCTCGTCCCGAGCGATAGGCATTGTTGAACGAAAGGCTTGTTCTTGTTGGAACATCGCTGGTTTTATATACACAAGCTTTGCTTCAAGTATTGAACGTATTTCGGACTCAAGTTTGTTCAGCTCATCTTCTGTATCAGCATAAATACTGATGTAGAGCGCAACATCAAATAGTTTTTCTTGAGCTTGCTGTAATTCATCACGAAGTCGCTCAAGGTCTTGGTATGCCGTATCAAGCACAGGGTCTCGCACAAGACCACGGTCTTCTCGTGCATTAATCTGACTTTGCACTTCAGCAACACGCTTCCTGAAGTCTTTGAGTGCCCGTGAGGTTTCTACAGGAAAGACAGCAATAGAAATATCAAATATTTTATCCAGGTTGATGATGGGTGAAAACCAGTTGTCAGATAAAAAGCGAGGATAGGAAATAACAAAAAATGTACGAACAACTTTATCACCAAGGTGTATCTGACGAGGAGATATTTTTAGTGCAGAAGGAGCAATAACGTCAGCAAGATCAAGTATACCTGCTTGGTAAATGTCTTTTGGAAGCACAGGAGTTATCTGTACATCTGGTGTGTTGCTTTTTTTAAATCTATCTAGAAATCCCATTGGTGTTAGTGTAAAGGGTAATGTGAAAAGTTAAAAGGAATAAGAGTGTTACTCATTTTGATTCTGTGCTGGATTTTGAACATCAAGACTCCATGCAATATCTTTCAGCTTTCCTTGTGAAAGCTTTGGAACAACAAGACGCTCACCGCCAGCTCCTGAAGGAGCAGGACCAGCGCTTGAGGTTACCTTCTTACTCTCCTTCCTCCATAGATACAACTTGTTTCCAAGTGTGTATGAAAGCCACGATTGTACAAAGAATACAAAAGGTCTACCGTTGTATTTATAAAAAGCAAAAGCTGCAGCTAAACCACCTCCAGCGAGTATTGCAGGAATGGCAATAAGTGTCGGTAAGAGGGTCCATAGTATAAAAGAGAGTCCAGCACCTCCAGCAAGATAGATAAATTGTCTAAATGTAAGAGGTCCAAAGATTTTATCTTCTACTTCTATGAATTGTGGTACTTGAAATCGCATACGATGTTTTTAATTTTATTCCTTATGAAGTGGGTTTTTTTGTTTCGTACTGTAGTGGTTTTTCTAAGTCACCAGGGTTAAATATTTTGTAGAAGAGTTCTACAACCTCTTCGGTGCCGAGTTGTACAACGCGAATACCTGTTCTTCCGAGCCCTTGTAATACAACACCTACACGTTGCTCCAACTGACTTCGGTGTTCTTCAAAGTTTTGCAATTTATTTTCGTCAGAGGCCTTATTCCCCTTTCCGAGAATACCACTGAGTCGTCCTTCTGAAGACTCAAGCACCGGTGGTGTATAGGGAACAACAACAAAGAAGTTTTTGTCCATTATATTAACCGCTTCTGTGAAGCCTTTGATGAATTCAATATATTCTCGTGTCTGAACCTTGAGAAGGTCAATGGTTTGGTCTTTATAACGATCTTCTAGAAGAGCAAGGTATGGTCGTATATCCAATTCACGAGATTGAACAAAGAATTGAATCGGAAAGTCTAGTGAGTTGAGTAGGTTTTGAAATTGAAGAATAATTGCTTGTTGTTCGTCTTGTGATTTGAGGGAGAAGTTAAGTGAGGAACCCATAAGCACAGCTCGTAATCCGCCATCCTTGAGGATGACAACACCATTCCGAACTTCTTTTACTGGGACAAATTCTTGCGTTGCTTTTGCTTTTTCAGCCATTGTATAGAGTATAAAGTAGAAAGCATAAAGTAGAAAGTGAACAAAAACACCGCGCTGGTAATGCGTGGTGTTTTTTGTGTTGGGCAGCTAATTGATTTTAAGATCTGATTCCGAAACAGGTTCTCGATATGGATCTTGTCCCCCGTATGGTTTTTTTTGAATGGGGGGTGTGGTGTGCGCTGTATCGGAGGTACTAACTTGAGATTCTTTTTCACGTGGCAATGAGACTCCTTGTGAGAGTTTTGTTTTAGCCAAGTCCACAGATGGTTGTGTTGGTAATTGTGTTGGTGGGACGCCAGAAGTGTTGTGTTGGGATGTAGGGGCGACCTGTGGCTTCTCTTGAACAGGAGTAGGGGTCGGTGCAGGTTGCTTTGTTTCTGGTGTTGCAGGCATTGATGCTGGCTGTACAGGAATATCTTCAGTTTCTATTTCTTTTAGGATACTTTCTCTATCAGCATCAGTTGTCTCAGGTGTAGAAGATGTATTTTCCGGACGAACAAGCTCAGTATGGATTGGTTTGAATACTATTTCATTGATTTCTGTGGCGATTTTCTCAACAACACTTCTTGGTATATCAAGGCTTTTTTTGAGTGAATCTACAAACGCATCAGGATGTGTCAATCCAAGGAGTACGTAGCCAACCTCGTCCATAAGGGTACCAGCATCGTCTATGTGCAGGCCATACTTCTCACGAAGTGTGTTGATTTGCTCTGCTACCTCGAGTGAGGTAATAACCTGTTGGACGCGCTCAGACGCTTCTCCAAATCGTGCTTCTAACTGTTCTTGGGTGTATTTCATTACGTTTTTTATTTAATAGCATCTTTCGGTTCTTCCCCACCTTCTTTCTTAGGTTTTTCATCACCGTCTTTGTCGTCTTTTGATGCCTCCTTTATTAATTGGGTAATGTCTTTTTTCTTTTTATTTTTTTCTACGTTGTCTATTCTTGTCTGGAGACTCTTCATTGCTTTTTCAATACGGTCTCGGGAATCTTGGCGTGTAATCTTTGTGGCACCGTCTATCGCAGGGTCATCAATTTCTTTTTGTATAATCACTAGATTTTCTGCCCAGCTTGCTAGTTCTTTTTTGAGTTCTTTAAGCAGTGCTTTGTCTCGTTCTGATTCTGCCTTGTCTCGAGTCTTTCCAAGACCCTCTTGTTCTCCACGTGCAGACGCTGAGAACTTACTCATCATTTGTTTCCAAACACTACTTGATTCGTTTTGTGCTGCACGTGCACGAGATTCTTGTATCTCTGCATCACGCGTGTTTTTTGATTCTTTGAATGTGGATTTTGCTGTATCTACGGCCACCTGGTTTTCTAGTGAAGGGTTTTTTGCATATTCCTGCCGTGCCTTATTAAGCGTTTCCTGCGCCGCTTTGTAGGCGGTGTTGGTTTCTTTACTTGCTGTTCCGTAGTTCTCTG
>CBDUNJ010000018.1:0-6483 GCA_965368565.1 uncultured bacterium | reverse complement strand
TAGTGTTGTGTCTTGGGTTCATTCTCATACTAGTCCCTGGTATATGTATGGTTGAGGGGTATCAGCTTGCTTTTTCTGACTGGACAGGTTGGACTGCTCTTACTGCGATCTGGGGAGGACTTCTCCTCATTCGTAAGGGTACACAAGGTGACTAGGGGATAGAATCGGTGATTTTCCAAAGGGTACCGCGTAATGGCGCCCTTTTTTCTTTTTCTATAACTATTGTATGTTTCCACAACCTTTTCTGTTTATGGCGGTAGCGCACAGAGTGCTTTAACAGAAAAGGTTGTGGGAGTCAATTGCGTCCAGTGTTTTAAGGACGTAGTATGTCTTTATATTACCCCCTAATTACCATACTCCATGTCTCAAAAGAAAATCATCAACGCATCAGGAACTGACCCAAACAAGATTCTTCCGATTAAGTATCCGTGGGCACGCCAACACTATAAAACAGGAGTTGCCAATAACTGGGTTCCTGAAGAGGTGTCTATGCAGTTGGATGTAGAGTTGTGGAAGAAAACAGGGGAAGGTGCATTGACTGATGATGAGCGCCGGATGATTTTATACAATATGGGCTTTTTCTCTACTGCAGAGAGCCTCACTGCAAACAATCTTGTGTTAGCAGTGTATCAACACGTGACCAATCCTGAGTCGCGCCAGTACTTGTTGCGTCAAGCATACGAAGAGGCAATACACACAGACGCCTTTATCTATTGCTGTGACACGCTCGGTCTTGATCCAGACGAAATCTATAATATGTATCAGACAATTCCTTCTATAAAAGAAAAGGATGATTTTGTGATTGAGATGACAAAGTCAGTTTTTGATCCGAATTTCAGCACTGATACGAAAGAAGATATACAAAAATTTGTTCACGACCTTGTTGGGTTCTACGTGATTATGGAAGGCATTTTCTTTTATGCAGGATTTGCAATGATGCTTTCATTGCTTCGTAATCAGAAGATGATTGGTGTAGGTGAGCAATTCCAATTTATTCTTCGCGACGAAACGGTACACCTGGCGTTTGGTACTGACCTCATTAATACTATTGTTGATGAGAACCCAGAAATCTGGACCGATGCATTTAAGCAGGATTTGGTAGATAAAATCAAACAAGGTGTTGAGCTTGAGAAGAAGTACACCTATGAAGCATTGCCACGAGGGATTTTAGGTTTGAGTCCTGATTCCATTAATGAATACCTTGAACACATTGCCGACAGACGTTTGGAGCGCATTCGTTTACCAAAACAGTATGAAGGTGCAAAAAATCCATTTCCGTGGATGAGTGAAATTATTGATGCACGAAAAGAGAAGAACTTCTTTGAGACTCGCGTTACCGAGTACCGCACAGGCGGTCAGTTGGAATGGTAGTGTCATAAAAAACAAACACCCCCGAGCAAGTCGGGGGTGGTGGTGAAGGAGGGGTGGTGTCAGATCCATGCACCACGGAGTATTTCAGTGCAGGACGAACGCAGAGAAGGATCTCTGATCTGCTCTGCACATTTGAGTGCGCGTTCTTTCGTTTGCACTCTTTGACGACGTGGGCTCTCGGGGGATTTAATTTTCCCCAAGAGTTTACCGAAGAATCTACACTGCCGACTTCTGGTCATCAACAACACATTGATGATGAGCCAGTAGAACGCATTTTTGAACATAGCAGGTCCTTTCAGCGAACGTGCTCTTCGCCGGCTTGATCCTTCTCTGCAAAAGGATAGGGTCCATAGATGAGTAGGATACCTAGGAAAAGGGTAATCTCTTCCCAGATACGAACACACAGTTTGCCAACCATATTCCGCCTCCTTGTATGGTAAAGGTACTATTCATCAATAATAGTAACACGCATTGTACTTTTTGTATATATATCGTATAATACAACTAGGCTCGTATTGGATAATCGCTGGGGACTTCGGTCCTTGGAGGAAAGTCCGGACATGCCCCATTCATGGGAGCAGGGTAGCGGGTAACGCCCGTCGCCGAGCACTTTATTGGTGCTTAGGTAGAGGTGCGAGCAGTGACGCCAAATCCGAAAGGAAATGGGTTCCTTACGGGAATAATGCCACGGCAACGTGGGTGCTAAAGCATCGCTTTGTGATGCCTGCACGAACATTTTTGTTTTACAAAAATGTTTTAGTGAAACGGCAAAATCCTTACCCGCATGCAAGGCCGAGCCGAGCGTCTTTAAGGTTGTACTGTAGATAGTATTTCAACATATCACAAAAGGATATTTTGAAAATATGTGCAGGTATTACTTTAAAGACGCTCGGAGTGCCGCATGAGCATATAAGTAATTGTATGCCTAGATAAATGATTATCGCTATTTTTGTTCACCGAAGGTGAATACAAAATTGAGTGTCCGAGGCGAACGCCTTTAGGACAACCCGACAGCATTTTGACAACCAAAATGCTCGGGTACTCAGTTTTGCTACCACCTTCGGTGGGCAAAACTGGTACAGAATCCGGCTTATAGGTACGAGCTGCCGAATGTGTCTTTAGAGGCACATTCACACATATGAAAACACCTCCGTATTCCGGAGGTGTTTTCTGTGTATAGCCGAGATGTGTAAGTGGGTGAGTATTTGCTATACTAGGGAACATATAAGGCTTTATTTACAGTTTACTATGGAAGAACAACAGTCATCATTTGGAAATTCACAATCACGCAGTGGTACACCCATCTCTAAAACATCTCGCTTGGAAGGAGTTGTCTTTTTGCTTATTAGTTTTATTGGAATATTGGTGCCAATTATTTTTATACCTATTGGTGGTATTTCGTTTGTCTTAGCAAAAACAATACTGCTTTCAGTGGGAATAAGTCTTGCTTTAGTTCTCTGGGTTATTGCTCGGTTACAAAATGGCTCAATAGAAATACCTCTCACATATAGCATCCCTGCACTTCTTGCAGTACTCGGTATCTCTTTTTTGTCCGCACTTTTTTCTGGTGCACCAATGATGTCTCTTTTTGGAGAGATAGTACAGATAGATACAGTGGCAATGCTTGGGAGTCTTATTGTTCTTGCTCTCTTAACTGCCTCTATTGTTGATAATCGAAAAAAAGTACGCTTACTCTTTACTGGTAGTGCGATTGTGTTTGGCACACTTGGAGTTTTCCATATATTGCGGTTCTTTTTTGGGGCAGAAAGTGTTCTCTCTGGTTTTTTTGAGAGCGCACTTTCAACACCACTTGGTCAGTGGAGTGATATCGGTGTGGTCTTTGGTCTTGTTTTACTTGTGTCAACTATCGTGTTGAGTTCGCTTCAACTTAAAAAAACATACAACATACTTCTCTATGCGCTCTTCGTTGCATCGCTTTTTATTGTCTTTGTTGTAAACATATCCGTTGTGTGGGTTGCACTTGCGGTGTTCTCCTTTATTTTTTTGGTGTATTTGCTTTCTGTTCATTTTGTTAAGCAAGAAACTGTTAGTACAGGAGAAACTCGTACAGTTGGCATTATCCTTGCAAGTGTTCTTATTGTTCTTTCTCTTGTTTCTATTATGTCAGGTGGGCGACTTGGTGAAAATGTTGCTGATATATTTGGTGTTAATCAAGTTGAGGCACGGCCTTCATGGAATGGAACACTCGCTATCGCACAGGACACCCTTAAAGAAACTCCTCTTTTTGGAATTGGCCCAAACCGTTTCCAGAATGCGTGGCTTACGCATAAACCAGCTGGAGTGAATCAAACAATATTTTGGAATACTGACTTTGGGCAAGGTGTTGGACGTATTCCAAGTTCTGTAGTGACAACGGGAATACTTGGTTTTATTGCATGGCTTCTTTTTCTTGTCGCCTTGCTTAAGGATGGTTTTAGAGCTTTGTTTATTGGCACACTTGATCCACGGGGTCGGTTTTTTGTACTCCTTACATTTTTGACAACTATATATCTATGGCTGTTTGCATTCGTATATACACCAGGTATAGCAACATATGTGCTCACTTTCCTTTCAACAGGCGTGTTTGTCGGAGTGTTGGTGAGAGAGGGTGTGTTGAAAACACGACGTGTAGAACTTGGCACACGACCAAGCTGGAATTTTGTTATTGTTTTGTTTTCAGTGCTCCTTATTATTGGAGGGCTTTTGTGGGGATACTTCTCATCAGAGCGTGCTCTTGCGCAAGGTCTATATGAGCGAACATTAGTAATCTATGGTGTTAATGGTGATGCATCAGTAGCTGAACGAAGTATTTCACGAGTTCTTTCATTCTATGAGTTGGATAGATATTATCGTTCATTGGCAGAGGTTCGGGTACAACGCCTGAATGTCATTGTTTCGCAACCAGACGTTTCCGATGAGGTGCGACGAAGTGAATTTCAGGAAACGCTTGCAGCAGCAATTAATGCAGCACAACGCGCGGTGTCACTAGACAATAAAAATTATAGAAATTATGCAACTCTTGGCGGTGTATATGAAGCACTTGTCCCTGCACAGGTTGAGGGGGCGTATGCCAGCGCGCGTGCAGCATACGAAGAAGCGCTTGTACACAATCCAACAAGCCCAGCGCTTTATCTGACTCTCGCTCGACTTGAAGCAAATAATGGCAACAGGGAGGCAGCTCGTGAAGAAATTGCAAATGCACTTTCGCTCAAGCCAAATTATACAGAAGCAATATTCCTTCTTTCTCAAATTGAAGTTGCTGATGGGAATATACAAGATGCAATTCGTGCTGTTGAAGCAGCAACAATAATTTCTCCAAATGATCCTACCGTGTATTTCCAACTCGGTCTTCTACGGTACAACAATGATGAGTTTAGTAATGCGATTGGGGCATTTGAGAATGCTGTTCGACTTAATTCTGTGTACTCAAATGCTCGTTATTTCTTGGGGTTGAGTTACTATCAGGTGGATAGAATAAGTGATGCACTTAAACAGTTTGAACGAATTGCAGAACTTAATCCTGGTAATCAAGAAGTTGAGTTTATTTTGGAGAATCTACGACAAGGAAAAGATCCATTTGCTGATGCACAGCCACCAATTGACGATCAGCCAGAATCACGGGACGAACTACCCATTGATGATGTGGATGGTGAAGTAACTGAATAATGTTGGCTACATAGTTAGTGTGATAGAGTACATAGGATGATACGGAAGGTGCTGAAAACAGTTGGGAGGAAAATTGATGGGCTGCATGAAGCAGCCTACCTTCTGGCTGTGTTTGCTTTTGGGTCTCATCTACTAGCGCTTCTTCGTGACCGGTTGCTTGCGCACTCGTTTGGGGCAAGTACAGAGCTTGATGTATATTATGCAGCTTTTCGGATTCCGGATTTTATTTTTGTCTCTATTGCGTCTCTTGTTTCACTTTTTGTTCTTATTCCTTTTCTACTTGAATATGAGGAACGTACAAAAGAAGACCCGAATACAGAGAGTGCACGGGCAAGAGCCCGACAATTTCTTTCCTCTGTCTTTTCAGGATTTTTTCTTACCATCGTTATCTTGAGTGCTATTGTTTATGTGTTTGTACCACAACTATCGGCACTTATTTTCCCTGGCTTAGCAGAAGGAGCGTCGTATGAATATCTTGTTACTTTAACAAGGATTATGCTTATTTCCCCAATCCTATTAGGGACATCTAATATTCTTGCAGCGGTAACACAAACAGAAAAGCATTTTTTTGTGTATGCATTAACTCCACTTCTTTATAATGTTGGTATTATCGGAGGCATTATATTTTTATATCCCTTATATGGTCTTTCTGGTTTAGCGTGGGGTGTTGTTATTGGTGCGCTATTGCATATGCTCATACAAATACCTATTGTACTGCAGACAGGCTTGTTGCCACGTTTTATTTGGCCACGTTGGCAAGAATTTTTGGAAGTTGTAACAATATCACTACCTCGAACAGTAACGCTCGCATTGAACCACCTTGTTTTTTTGGGGTTGTTGTTTCTCGCATCATTTATGGCGGAGGGCTCTATTTCAATTCTCTCTTTTGGACAGAATATTCAAGGTGTACCACTTTCAATTATTGGTGTGTCATATTCTGTTGCAGCATTTCCAACTCTTGCTCGCTTATTTTCATCTGGGGAACGTGAGCATTTTTTTGAACATATGACAGCCGCTGTGAGGCATATTATTTTTTGGTCAATGCCTGTTGCTGTACTATTTATTGTATTGCGTGCACAAATAGTGCGTACAGCACTTGGTTCAGGGGCATTTAGTTGGGCGGACACTCGACTCACCGCTGCAGTTGTTGCACTATTTGTTGTGTCGCTTGTCGCACAAGGACTTGAAATGCTTTTTGTTCGTGGCTACTATGCAGCAGGACTTACACGGAAGCCCCTTATCGTAAAGGTGCTGACAAGTGGTATAACAATTGGCTTGGCGATTGCTGGTGTATTGCTCTTTACGAACGTGCCCATTGTTCGGTATTTTGTAGAATCACTGTTGCGTATTGAGGATATTCCAGGAAGTGTCGTTGGTATGCTTGCTCTAGCATATTCTATTGGGGTTATCTTGAGCGCGTGGGTTTTGTGGCATATTTTTGAGAAA
>CBDUNJ010000017.1:0-6494 GCA_965368565.1 uncultured bacterium | reverse complement strand
CAGGTTTTTTGTTTTGTATAGAAAGGTTAGAGCAACTTTTCTTGTATATGTTGTGGTGTAGGAATATTCATATGAGTGTATGCATGTTCGGTGGCCATACGACCTCGAGGAGTTCGTTCAATAAAGCCAATTTGCATAAGATATGGTTCGTGTACTTCTTCAACAGTTGCTTGATCTTCAGAAAGCGCTGCTGCAATAGTTCCCACACCAACAGGTCCGCCATTGAATTTGTTCATAAGGACATCAAGGAAAAGTCTATCTGCTTCAGTGAGGCCTTTTTCATCAATACCAAGAAGTGCAAGTGCTTTTTCAACACTGACCTCATCTGCCTCTTCTTTGCGCACTTGAGCAAAATCACGACATCGTTTCAATAAATAATTAGCAGTGCGTGGTGTGTATCTACTTCTTTTTGCAATCGCATGACGTGCATTTTCTGAGAGAGGTACATTGAGTAGATTTGCTGAACGCTCTATAATCGTTGCTATTTCAGTATCTGTATAAAAGTTTAATCGAAAAACACCACCTGAAAATCGCGAACGAAGTGGAGAGGAAAGTAAAGCAATACGTGTCGTTGCTGCTATAAGAGTAAATGGCGGTAAGTCTAATTGTACTGTTCGCGCCGAAGGTCCTTTTCCAATAATGATATCAAGTACACCTGATTCCATAGCAGGATATAACACTTCCTCAATAGCTCGATTGAGGCGGTGAATTTCATCAATAAAAAGAATATCACCTGGTGAAAGGTTTGTAAGGATTGAAGCAAGATCACCAACACGCTCGATAGCTGGCCCAGAAGTGATTTTCATCTGAGCCCCAAGTTCTTTTGAGATCAAATGTGCCAGAGTTGTTTTACCTAGCCCAGGTGATCCATAAAAGAGAAGGTGTTCGGGTGTGTGATTACGCTCTGATGCAGCCTTAAGAAGAATTTTAAGGTTTTCTTTTACTGCTTCTTGTCCAATGTACTCATTCCATGAATGAGGTCTCAGTGTTGCATCTAAAAAATGCGTATCTTCAGCTGAAACAGGGGGGTCAGAGTTCTTTGGAGAAGGCTTGTGTGGGTCACTTGACATTATAAATATAGTATGCTATCCTCTCGCACAGATACAGTACCACTAGGTGCTGTATTTTTGTATTACGGTAGAGGTTCCGGTACACAAACCTCTAAGTAAGTATTGGGGTCTTTTGACCTTCGGGTATTTCTTGAGGACGTTTGCGGATGTTTTTCTTTGAAAATCACCTGCGACTATCCTTAAAAAGATACACGCTGTGCGATACTTGCTTAGAGATTTGTTCACCGGAGCTTTTCTTTTTCCAATCGTTTCTCTACTACTCACACTACCTGCTGTGAGGTAAAAGTAAACTTTACAGAGCGAGTTTTTAACTGCGCACTAGCTGAATGTGTTCATTACAACACAGCACCAAGTACTCGCTCAAGTTCTTCAGGTGTTGTATCACCTCGTAGGACCTTCACCACACCATCTTGTTGCATAGTGAGGATGTTTTGAGGTTCCGAGACTCGCATAAGCTCGTGTTCGCTTGGGTTTTCAGCGATAAGTTGCTCAACAGCAGTGTCAGTGAGCACTGCCTCAAAAATACCAACACGACCTTTGTAACCACTATCATTACATTCTGAACAACCCACTGCCTCAAAAATAGTTTCTTGTTGTAGGCCAGTAACAGCTTCGTGGTTTTCACGCCCACTAAAAATAGTTGTAACTTTTTCTTTTTGTTCGGGTGTGAGCGGAATTTCTTTTTTACATGCCGTACACAAGTGACGCACGAGTCGTTGTGCAACAGACACATTTATGGCAGAACTAATCACTTTTGGATTGACGCCAAGATCAATAAGCCGAGGGAATGAGCCAGCCGCTGTATTGGTGTGCAATGTTGAAAGCACCAAGTGACCAGTGAGCGCTGCATTTATTGCAATTTCTGCCGTCTCATTGTCGCGAATCTCACCAACCATAATAACATCAGGGTCTTGACGCAATGCAGCGCGAAGTCCGCTTGAGAAAGTGTAGTCTTTTTCGCGATTTGTTTGTGTCTGCACGATACCACCAAGGTGGTACTCAATAGGGTCTTCAATGGTGATTATTTTAATTGCAGGATTGTGTATTTTTCTGAGTATGGAATAAAGTGTGGTTGTCTTTCCTGATCCTGTCGGACCAGTAATGAGAATCATTCCGTTTGGTTTTTCTATCTCGCGTTCAATAATGGTCCGATAGTAGGGAAGCATTCCTAATTCTTCAATACTGGTGAGGATTGCATCAGGGTTTAAGAGACGCATAACAATAGACTCACCATAATTACCGGGGAGAGTAGAGGTACGGATTTCAATCTCTGTATCGCCCAAGTGAATACTAAAACGACCATCTTGAGCTTCTTTTTGTACGTTCAGTTTGAGACCAGAAAGCAATTTAATACGAGAAAGAATAAACTTATGTGTTTCGTGATCAAAGTGTGCGATGTCTGTCAGTAAACCATCCAAACGAAATCGTAGACGAACATCCTTTTCTTCTGGTTCTATATGGATGTCAGATGCATTTAAACCGAGTGCGGTTGCAGTAAGAACCTCAACAACACGAGAAATACGATACTTCTTGTCTTTTTTGAGAATACCTCCAATGAGATCCTGTACGTCACCGACAGTTTTTACTTGTGCACTTAGTTTTCGAATATCATCACTTGCCACATCAAGAAGACCTCCTGTTGCACCCGAACTTTCTCGGATGTCAGCATACCGACTCCAAGCAGCTTCAAGGCTTTTGGTTGAGGTAATAAACACATCAGGTTTGTATCCCTTTTCTCTCAGCACAGAGAGTGCTTTTTCTGCTTCTGGCGATTCTGGTTTTCGGACAGCAACAGCAACTTTTTTGTTAATAAGATTAAAAGCCGCTACTTTTGCCTCTCGAGCAAGAGGCTCTTTCAAAAGACGAAGCGCATCACCTTCAATAGGAGTGGTTGAAAGATCAACATAAGGAATAGAATATTTGTGAGCTAAGAGTTTTACCACATCATCTTCTTCCTTTTGGCGAAGTTTCTTGAGACGAAACTCTTGTTTATCTTCATTGAAGTCAATCATTGTATATATAATACCACTTATGAGGGAATAGGTTATAGGGGATAGGGTAGATTGTTGTAAAATGTTAAAAAATATGGTATAATACATACAGGTTAGAACATCGTAATTTTTTCCTGAAGGGAGTGTCTATGTGGCACAAGAATTTTTTTCTCGGTATGTTTCTCTTGGTGTCTGTGGGATGCACCATCCCACTCCCTACCATTAGTGTGGGAGGGGGCGTGCAGGTGTCGCGGAATGGACACCGCGTGCCACTTCTGGGTGCACGTTCACACGGAAGAATCACCAACTACACAGATGTGTGTTTGGAGATTATTGTAGACGGGCGCGTGGTAGAGGGAGAGAGTCCTACCTATGGCGTGGCTCCAGGTCTTCTTCCGCCGGGAGAAACGTTCTCGATTCCACTCTTTTATACGGGCAGTAATGAGAAAATCGTTACCGTTCGCGGAGTGGCATGCGAGGCAGACCCTCGCTACCGACATCTCGTTGGATTGGCGACACACTCTTTCCGAATTCCGAACGGGAACAGTTCCCGTGACCAATTCTGGAAGGTCGACCGCCTCCAAAAGCTGACAGAGTACTGAGTGCTTTGTCAGCACAAGACTGTCTCACAAGACGGTCTTTTTCTATGCTAAAATAGGTAGCAATGAAGGTAACAACACATTCTTTAGAGGAGACACAGACTCTTGCAAAACAAGTTGTTGAGAGATTAGTACCAGCAGACACAGCTTGTATACTGGCGCTCCAAGGGGACCTTGGTTCTGGGAAAACAGCATTTACTAAAGGTCTTGCAAAAGCGTTTGGTGTGACAGAAGAGATTACCAGCCCCACATTTGTTATACAGAAAATCTATCACTTTGAGAGTCAAAAGTTTGAACACCTCATACACATAGATGCATATCGATTAGGGTCAGCAGATGAGCTTCGTTCACTTGGGTGGGATGATATTAGTGCAGATCCAAAAAATTGTATTGTGCTAGAGTGGCCAGAGAAAGTGGAAAGTATCATCCCCGACACAGCACACACACTGACGTTTACCTTTGTCGACGAAGACACACGAAAAATCACAAGTGAAATTCTAAATCCGAAGCACGAAATCCGAAATGATACGTAAACTCAAATTGAAGTTGTTTAGGGTTTAGAAATTAGGATTTAGGATTTATCACAGCAAACAGTATGAAAGAGCTACACACACAACGCATATATGAGTAAAAGTAAGCACAGTAAACGACTGGTGATATTAGATATGCATGCCATTTTGCACCGCGCATATCATGCACTGCCAGATTTTACCTCTGGCAAGGGTGAGCCAACAGGGGCATTGTATGGATTGGTTATGATGTTGCTTAAGATTATTCAAGAGCTTTCTCCTGATTATATTGCAGCAACGTATGATCTTCCGAAACCAACCTATCGGCACGAGGTGTATGAAGACTATAAAAAAGGTCGTGCAAAGACAGATGAAGAACTAGTTGCACAAATAATTCGTTCTCGTGACGTGTTGGCAGCAATGAATATTCCAACATATGAAGCCGAGGGTTTTGAGGCTGATGATGTGATTGGTACTATTGCTGAAGTTATTAAGACAACGAAGGGTCTGCAAGTAGTCATTGCTTCTGGTGATATGGATACATTACAGCTCGTTGAGGACGATGTGGTTGTGGTGTACACGCTCAGAAAAGGTATCAAGGATACTATTTTATATAATGAAAAAGGAGTACAAGAACGCTTTGGTTTTGGACCATTGTTGTTACCCGACTACAAAGGTCTTCGTGGAGATCCGTCTGACAACATTATTGGTATTAAGGGTATTGGTGAAAAAACAGCAACAACGCTGATAACTACATTTGGTACGATTGAAGATATGTATAGTGCGCTTGAAAAAGACACGGATGCATTTATGAAAAAATCAGGAGTCACGAAGCGGATTGCTGGGCTACTCGCTGATAATAAAGAAGAGGCGCAATTTTCCAAAATGCTTGCAGAGATTCGTAGAGATGCACCTGTTGAGTTTACGCTACCCAAAGAAGAATGGAGAGAGTCTCTTGACGTAGATGCAATGCTCACACTTTTTGACGAACTTTCATTTCGCACACTTGCCGATCGCGTCCGCTCACTTTTTGATGTAGAAAAAAACACAGAAGAGGATGTGGTGGAAGAAGACGTCGATGAATACAAACTTAAAGAGACAGCAATTGCGCTTTGGTTATTACAGTCAGATACCACAAATCCGACACTTGATGACATATTGGCGTACAGCAAAAAAGACACGTTTGCAGAAGCTTGTGAATATATTTTCTCTGAACTCAAAAAGCAGGGTCTACAGAATGTGTTTGAAGATATAGAAGAACCAATTATTCCTATTGTAGAAGAGATGGGAATTATTGGAGTACAGCTAGATGTTCCGTATTTGAAAAAACTTTCGAAAGAATATCACAAAGAATTGGAAAAGTTGGAGAAAAAAATATATGCAGAAGCCGGGCACGAATTTAACATTAACTCACCAAAACAGTTGGCAGACATACTGTTTGATGAGCTTGAATTAAAACCAAAGAACCAAAAAAAGACAGCGACAGGACAGCGTTCAACACGAGAATCTGAACTTCAAAAATTAGTAGATGAACATAACATTATCAAGTCACTTCTTGAGTATCGCGAGGTGCAAAAACTAGTCTCAACGTACATTGATGCACTTCAGCACCAAGTTGGTAAGGACGGCCGATTACATCCGCAGTTTTTGCAGGCAGGAACTACAACTGGCCGTATGGCATCACAGAATCCGAATGTGCAAAATATCCCCATTAAATCAGAGCGCGGCAAAGTTATTCGCGATGCTTTTATCGCCGAAAAAGGATACCAGTTGGTGGCGCTTGATTATTCACAAATTGAATTACGTCTCGCAGCCATTCTTTCAGAAGATTCAAAGCTTATAGAAACATTTAAACAGGGGAAAGATATTCATGCGCGCGTAGCTTCTGAGATGTTTGATGTGCCACAAGATGAGGTAACAAAAGAAATGCGTCGCAAAGCAAAAGTGATTAATTTTGGCATTCTCTATGGTATGGGGGTTAATGCGCTTGCAAAAGGAATGGATGTGTCACGAACCGAAGCACAAAAGTATTTAACTGATTATTTCGAACGATTTGAAGGGTTGCGTGAGTATGTAGAGCGGATGAAGGGGGTAGTGCGGAAAAAAGGCTATACGGAAACATTATTTGGTCGCCGTCGCTATTTGCCAGGAATCACATCAAAGGTTCCGTATATCAGAGCAGAGGCAGAACGTATGGCAGTGAATGCGCCGATGCAGGGAACACAGGCAGATATGATAAAGATGGCGATGGCAGAAGTAGATGAGATGCTTCAGAAAAAGAAAATCAAAAAGGATGTACGATTGGTGCTCCAGATTCATGATGAG